>JAAYZZ010000037.1 GCA_012514595.1 Elusimicrobiota bacterium | reverse complement strand
CGCTTTATAACTCTAGCTTGAGCGCCTACAGTTCTGCTTTTCAACAGGCTGCTGTTAGCAATCTGTCCCGGCATCTTCCGGCGACGATCACCACCAATCTGTTTGGCATTCAGGCCGCGATCAATATTTTTGGTCAGGCCAATTTTCTTGTTATGGATAAGACGAGGACAAATCAGAAAGTCGCGTTCGCGGTCAACACGCAATCCACGGATCAGATACAGAGCCTTCCTTCTCTTTTGTATGCGTTCGATGAATGGAAAATAAAGGGTGAAATAGAGTCGGCAAAAGACATCAAAGATCCTGAAGCCAGAAACAAGGCCGTGGCGAAGGCAAAAGCGAAATTGGGTGCGCACAGAGCATCAAGGAAGGTGTGGAGCTATGACAAGGCGTCCGATCAAGTACATGTTAATTATGGAGCCATGTCCTCGGACAGGGCGGCCCGTATTGGCTTTGACCGGCGTCTGCAGATGAAGACAAAGGACGGGAGAACGGTCCTCATCGACCAACAGGCGGGCAAGCTGTTTGTTAAGGACGGGAGAGATTTGCGGGAGATCTCCCCGGAGCGCGAGGTCCTCGGGGATATTTTTGATCTGGCACAGGTTTTGGTCAAGGGAGTTGCGCCACAGGTCCAGGAAAAGCTCTCTCTTCTGTCCTCCTTGAGGAGTGAAGGGAAAGGGGACTCTGATGAAGCCAAGACACTAATGAAAGAATTGCAACAGGCTACGGCCTTGGATGCCATGGCTCTCAATGTGGATGTGACGCCTGTCAACTTTGATGCGACAGGTCTCGAGGGGGCCAAGGTTACTGCTGGTGCCACGGTCGATGGGTGGGGACATATGTTCTCTGTGGACCTTGCGGCCCGGGACGCTGCGCGTGCGAATCCGCTCAGTACAGCGAAGGGGTTTGGGCAGATGACCGGATTTATCAAGGAGTCTGCTTCAAAAGAGCTGGCGTTGTTGGAGAACCAGCTTCGGGATCTTACCAGTCTTAAGTTGGGGGATGGGGCGTCCCCAGAAGGCCGGAATCAGGCAGAAGAAATCGCCAGGCTTGAGAAAAGTATTGAATATTTAAAGCAAGGAGTTAGCGGGGAAGGGCAAGTGCCCCTGTCTGTCTGGAGCAACGCGGTCACAGCGCCCCTAGAAGGGAGCCATGATTTCAAGACCAGCGTGATCGGGATGAGCTATGCTCTCGGTGCGGCCTCCCCCGATGCCCCGGGACAGCGTTCTGTGATCGAGAACCGGTTCCTGCAGATGACGGGTGTTAAAGGGGCCTTTGGCATTGCGGATAATAAAGACTATTCGACGAGCCTGATCTATGGGATGGACAAGGGCAAGATCTCTGAGATCGGGACCATGTCCAAGCATTTGGCCGCGACGGTTGGTTCGAAACAGAGCCTTGTTTTGCAGGGCAAGACTGATGGCCAGATGAGCGCGTATGAGAATGCGAGAGATGCATTCTACGCTATTCTTAAATTTAAGCCTGATGCGAAACTCTCACAGGAACAGATCAAGGAAAAGGTGGCAGGTCTTTCGAGGGAAGATTTAAAGAAGGCTGGGGAGCAGGTCAATATTCTGAATGAGGCAGAGCCTCGAGCTCTGCAGACCTACGGGCTTGCGGGAGAAAAGGCGGATCAGGATGCCTTCTTCCGCCTGGGGCAGGCGGCGGGATATTCTGAGGGCCAAAGCGGATTTAATGTGCGGGACGAAAAAGGCGTTCTCCTCTTTACAGCGAATTATCGCCAGGACATGGTTCGTGATATCAAGACCGGAAACATTTTTGCAAAGGGAAGGAATGGTCAGCTCACGCTGGGCCAGGACGGGGCGATCACGGGTAAGAATTTGCTCGCGATATCGTCGACAAAGAAAGGCTCCGTTGGGCCCCTCTCCGGGATCCAGTCCGTGGACCAGGGAAAGCCCGGCGTCTCTTTCAACAAAACGTTCACTGAGCAGCCCGGTGTCAGGACCGGGATGGATTCGCCCGCTGCTCCCGATGATATCTATTCTGCGGTCGCGGGATTCCTTTTGCCGAAGAATATAAAGGAAGGCGACCCCATCCACTCCGAGACCTTTGTGGCCACCCGCGTGTCGAGCGAGCCTTTGGTTGGTCCCATGCCTGTTGGAAAGGATGGGAAGGAAGAGGCTCGCCCCATGGTCTTCAGCGTCGCCGACGGTGGCATGGCGGGCTGGGGCACCACCTATGCGGGCGATGCGGCCGCGAAGCAGTGGCTCGGGACCACCGCAGGGACGAAGTATAAAGACTTGTTGAAGCCGAATCCCCAAGCCACGCCCAGAGATGTGGTTGCGGGTGGTGTAAACACCAACGCCCTTGTTGCGGGGGTGAATAACCCATCGGTAGGCGCAGGGGTGTTTGATCTTTCTCGAACCAGCCTTTCTCTTGATAATAACGGCGGGCTTCGTTTTTCTGGTATTGGTTTTGGGAGGTATATCCACTTTGATCCAACGGGCGAAACATATCGTCCGTCGCAGGATGGATCCGGAAATCTGGTGCAGACAAAGCCCGGAGATGTTGCGGGCGGAACGCCGATCTATGGGGTGATGTTTTCCGCGGCGCCGGGAGAAAAGATTTATACAGAAAGGGTCAAAAAAGGGGAGCTTCCTGAAGGCGCAGTTAATGATCAGGGAGGAATACCAGATATTAAAGGATGGGATCACCAGTTGGCCATTGATAGTCAGACCGGTATCAGCCAGCGCGGGGTCTTTGAGCTGGTCGATTGGGCGTCTGTGCCTGGGGCGCGTCTCTCAGGCCGCGATTTGGTGGTCTCTAATGTGGATGATGATGGTAAGTATACGGGCATGCTGACGTTCTATACGAAAAGCCAGGGTGAGGGGGGGCTTTTATATAGGGAAGATGCGGTGCGGTATGCGTATGCCGTGCCTACGGACTCCAAGAAATTGTCCAAGGACCAGGAACAGGGTTTCGATGCTTTCTTCGGTGTGTCCCGGGACGGATTCCTGGGGGAAGATAGGCAGGGAGAGTCCATGGACTCTACTACAGCGGCACAAGAGTTTTCCCTGAACATCTACGGTCCTCAACAGGTCCGTGGGTCTTTGACAGAGATCGAGGGGAACGACAAGAGCATTTATACGATCAAGAATGCCCAGGGTAAGGCCGGTGACGGGGTCTGGACCGCGATAAGCAATCCGGAATGGAGCAAGGTCGACGGGGAAATGACGGTCACACGCGCTGTTCAGACGCTGGAGAACGGCGAGGTTCGTGTGGCTGATAAGCATGAAGCCACGTGGATGTCTTATTATGACAAGAACACAGATCAGATGCGCGAGGGATGGATATTCTCCCTGTCTGGTGCGTATGCGGGCAAGCGGGGGAATGGCCAGGTCGTGGCGGATGCGACCAGGCCGGTCAACTGGCAATATGTCGTTCCTGCCGTTGCCGGTGGTGGAAAGCCATCGCCCGAGGAGAATGAACATATAGAAGGCATGGCCAGAGACATGGTCACCAACGTCCCGTTAGAGAAGTATCAGGGGCAGACGGCGGCCGGTGAACGGGTGTATGAGGTTGATATTAACGCTAGGGGAATGCGGGGGACCGATGAAATTGTTATCCGCGATAAACGACAGGACAACGATCTTTCTGTTGTTTCGTTAAAGAACGAGGACGGGACAGATGCGCGGGTTTCCTATTTCGTTCGCGACATCTTGAGTGAGGCCATGGCTCCGGCGAACGATCATTTGGCGCGCTATCATGTGAGCAATGTTGCCGCCGATAAGAAATACGACGGTATTAGAAGGGGCACAGCGGAGAACGCCGCCATTGCGGACAGCCTTTCGGAGAACGACGTCTTTTTGGTTAGCCAGGATGCTTCAGGCTGGAAGGGCGTTACGACGGGTATGGTGGACTACCAGCAGGGCAAGGCCTATATCCAGAACGGGTCCCGTATGGGGCTGGAGCGCATTAACGACGGGCGCTCTCAAAAGATCTACGGTATTGCCGAGGGCGGTGTGGCCAGGTATGACCGATTCATCCTCTCCAAGTACAATGACAATGTTGCCTTGAATGCGATCGGGTCTTCCTGGCGTAGCGCCGGGCCGCAACCGATCCCCAGGGTTGGTCATGATCAGTTGACTAAGGATGGTCAGGAGGCCTTCTCGGCATATGCCAGGACGAACCAGATTGATGAAAAGAGCGCAACCGCCGATCAGGTGATGGATTTTCTGTTCCTCGCAGGAAAGGGAGACTATGGCCAGCAGGTCAGAAACAATATTGCTCGTTATGTGGCTGCCGACACGGCCCAGGTCATGGTGCAGGCCATTGACTCTGTCAATACAACGGCGCCTGTCATTAAAGGCGAGCAGTTAAATGAGGTTGGCCGTGAGGCTGTGAACAAAAGTCTTGGGCGTGGCGATGAGGAGAAAGACAGAGCCGTCACAGATGAAGAGGCGGCGGCCTTCTTTGCCAATCCTGGGAATCGGGATACGGCCTACTTGACCAGTGAAGGTCAGAAAGTATTGATGTCTGCTTTGGATACCAGAGGCGCTGTGAGCAGCTTGGCCCGACGCATGGCGCAGGAGGATATCGAGGCAAGCGACACCGAACAGGGTCGGCAAATGAAGGCTTTTGGCGAATCGGAGCGGATGGCACGGCAATTTGTCGAAGGAGAGGTGGAGATAGAGTGGCAGAACGCCGGATCGACGATGGCTGAGCAGAAGACCAGAGAGAGCATTCTTAATGCGCGTGACCAGTTTTATCTTGTTCCCGCAACCCAGAGAAATAGGCCTGGCGACAAGAGTCCGACCGAGGCTGAATATATTTCAGATCAAACGGGGATCCCTCTTGATGGGGTGGTCGCAGAGTTGAGGGACCTTCGGAATAATGTTCAGAAAAGAACGGACGATAAAACTGTAGATGCGGTCATGGCCCGGGCCTTGGTGTTGCCGCAGGTTTGGAGTCTTCAGACACCCGAAGAGCAGGAACAGGCGCAAAAGAATTATGAGCAAAAGTTCGATGCTGCTCTGGCGCATGTTCAGGCGCAGCGTAAGGCACGAGATGCGGTCGTGACACAGGAAGCAGCCGTGCTGGAACAGAATTTTTCATCCTTCGGGCCGGGAATGTTCGAGAGGCAGGTCACTATTTTGGACGCGGCGGATAATGGGCATATCTATCAGGCGAACGACAATTACACCAATCCTCTTTTCAACGGTGCTCAGGTGACCGGGTTTATTTCGGAAAGGGCTGTTCAGCGCAGCGGCAATTGGTATACAGAATATGATTATTCGGTGGGGGCTGATAACGGCACCCAGATAGTTCCTGCGGTCGGCAGCGACCGCATGGCTCTTGCCCGCATGGTCGTCCCCGGCGCCAAGGGGCTTTTTGATTCCCCCTATGTTCAGAATATGACCAAGGCTTCAGGCGCTGAGGGGAATCTGAAATATGCTGACGGCAGCACGCAGATCCGTGCCATGGTGGATGGTTCTCGGGATCTTACTTTATTTAATGCCTCGACGGGCGCGCATTTGGCGCTTTACGAGACGGGTAAGGCTGCGGATATGTCTTTGGCCAAGACCATCACGGCTCAAGGTGGTGTCGGCGCTTACACTAAAACAATGCGGGATGCCTTGAAGGGGCAGGGGTGGAAAGACGAGGATATCAATAAGATCGCGGGATATGTGGAGAATGATGCGACAAGGCTTCTTGGCGCTGCAGATCAGAACGCCCCCTCTGTCACGGCCATGGTCTTTGACAGAGGGCAGACGCAGAGCGGAAGCCAGGAAAAGCTGTTTACCGGCCGTTCGACGATCGCCTCTCCCGACGAGGGAAGTTGGTTCGCCCTGTCGCCCAACGCGACCGACCGTTGGGCCGGCCCGGCTGCGGATTATCATAATGTGAAGGCCGGCGTGGATAAGTACGACGCGCCCTTTATAACCGAGGTCAACCTGTCTCAGAATTTGTACCGAAATCTTGGGGGGGGCGGGTTCACGGGGGTAGTCGTTGGAGCCAATAATCGCAAGGTCGGATTTAATACCGAGGACACATATCGCTGGATCTATTCGGGAGAGATCAAGACCCAAAACGCGGTTCTTAATGCCGTAGCGAATAACAGAAGACTGAAAGCCGATACTCTGAAGG
>JAAYZZ010000036.1 GCA_012514595.1 Elusimicrobiota bacterium | reverse complement strand
GAAGAAGAACCGCTGGGTCCAGGCGGTCAAGGCTGCGGCCCGGGCCATGAAGTATTCGACACGCGACCGCAAGGCCCGTGCACGGAACTTCCGGAGCCTGTGGATCATTCGCATCACCGCGGCCTGCGAGCAGAACGGCATTTCCTACAGCCGGTTCATCAAGGGTCTCAAAGAGGCCAAGATCGGGCTGAACCGAAAGATGCTGTCGGAGATCGCGCTGGATGCGCCTGCTGTCTTTTCTCAGATCGTGGCGGCGGCTGAAAAGGCGCTTCCTGCCAAGGTCACCCGCAAGAAGGTGGCGGCGAGCTGATCGTTCTTTCATTCGTTCTTGCGAGGGCCCCTGTTGAAACAGGGGCCTTTCTTTTTGCAGAAAAAAAGGGATAGACAGGACAACGGCGGAGGGGTAGCATACAGATGTCTGCGGCGGGCCAGATCGTTGATCGAGAAAGATCGCGGCAGACACGCATGGGGCGGCCAGAAACTCTGGCCGCCTTTTTTACTGTCTTTCTTATTCGTGATTTAAAAATCTCCTTGGGGCTCCAAGAGCTTTGTGTATAATAGCCCGTCGCTAGAGGAAGGATCCCATGTCCTGGAATTTCGATCAGATCAAGAACGACGTGACCGCAAAGGTGGCCGGGGCCGCAAGCCTTGAGGCCCTGGAGGCGGTGCGTCTCCAATATCTCGGCAAGAAGGGGTTGGTCGCGGATATCTATGCCGCACTTCCCAAGGCCTCTGCCGATGAGAAGAAGGCGATCGGCAAGGGCGCCAACGAGGTCAAGACCCTGGCCGAGGCGTTGGTGGAAGCGCGACGCAAGGCGCTGAGCGCGGAGCGTTCGAAGGCGGAGGCGCTCGACGTGACGCTTCCCGGCGTGGGGCACGGGTGGGGCACGCGGCATCTGATCGACCAGACCCTGATCGAGATCTGCGACGTTTTTGAGCGCATGGGGTTCGTCATTCAGCGGGGCCCGGAGATCGAGAGCGAGTTCAACAATTTCACGGCCCTCAATATCCCGCTTGATCATCCGGCGCGCGATTCCTTTGACACGTTCTATGTCGACCAGAAAGATCCCACGGCCGAGGGCCGTTATCTTCTATTGCGCAGTCAGACATCCCCTGTCCAGATGCGTGTGATGCAGAAGAACAAGCCGCCGCTCGCGGTGATCGTCCCCGGGCGGGTCTACAGACCCGATGCTGTTGATGCGAGCCATTCGTTCATGTTCCATCAGATTGAGGGACTTCTCGTCGACAAGAAGGTCACATTTGCGGACCTGAAAGGGCTTCTGACCGCCTTCTGCAAGAAATTCTTCGGGGACGATGTGAAGATGCGGTTCCGCCCGCATTATTTTCCCTTCACAGAGCCGTCGGCCGAGGTCGATATTCAGTCGAACATTTTCAAGGGCAAGGCCGGCAAGTGGCTTGAGATCCTGGGCTGCGGCATGGTGCACCCGAAGGTTTTCGAACATGCGGGGTATCCGTCGGGCGAATATACCGGGCTTGCTTTTGGAATGGGCGTTGAGCGTATTGCGATGCTCAAGCACGGCATTGGTGATATCCGAACCTTTGCGGAGAATGATGTGAGGTTCTTGAGGCAATTTTAGGGGTAAGGAGGCAGCCTCCAGGCGGAAGATCCTTCCGGCTGTTGACCGCTGCCAGCTGTCTAACATGAAACTCAGTTTAAACTGGCTCAACCAGTACATTGACCACGGCCTTTCGGCCGACGAGCTCGCGCACCGCATGACCATGGCGGGGCTCGAGGTCGAGCACATCGAGCGCGTGGGAGAAGACACGGTCTTTGAGATCGAGGTGACCCCCAATCGCCCCGATGCCTTGAGCATCCTGGGGCTTGCGCGTGAGGTGTCGGCGATCGTGGACAAGGACCTCAAGGCGCCCGAGGTTTCGGATCTTGAGGATGCGGGGAGCGTTGACATTGCGATCGAGGATGCGGAAGGATGCGGTCGTTATATCGGGACCGTGATCGAGGGCGTCAGCGTCAAGGCGTCTCCGCTGGATCAGCAGAAGCTGTTGGGCGCGATGGGGTCGAACGGGATCTCGAACATCGTCGATATCACGAATTTTGTTCTCTTTGAATACGGTCAGCCGCTCCACGCCTTTGACCTCGACAAGCTCGAGGGAGGGAAGATCATTATCCGTCGGGCGAAGAGGGGCGAAAAGATCACGACACTGGATGGGATCGAACGTGCGTTGGATGAGAGCATCCTGGTGATCGCCGATGCGAAGAAGCCTGTGGCCATTGCGGGGATCATGGGCGGGATGGCGACCGGCGTTACGGCGTCCACCCGGCGCGTTATTCTTGAGTCCGCATATTTTGATCTGGGCATTGTTCGCCGGGCGTCGCGCAGGCTGGGGCTGACCAGTGACGCGGCGTACCGTTTCGAACGCGGCG
This sequence comes from Elusimicrobiota bacterium, assembly GCA_012514595.1. Lineage (GTDB taxonomy): Bacteria > Omnitrophota > Gorgyraeia > Zapsychrales > Fredricksoniimonadaceae > JAAYZZ01. Next base: position 692 of record JAAYZZ010000036.1, on the reverse strand, counting down.
TGGCGTTCCGGACGGTTGAGACCGCCTCGAACCGCGCTGCGGACCTCATCCTTAAAATGGCCGGAGGCCAGATCGTTGCCCGGCGGGATGTCGTGGCGCGGGAGGTAAAGGCAGCGCGTCAGGAGATCCAGGTCTCCCAGAACGATATTGAGAATTTGATCGGCGCGTCTTTGGACGCCCCTCGGTGCGAGAAGATCCTCAAGCGCCTGGGCTGTATCGTGGCTCCTGGAAAAAAGAGCCTGGTCGTCATCCCGCCGCACTGGCGCGGGGACCTCAAGATCAAGGAGGACGTGATCGAGGAGGTCGGGCGTGTCATCGGATACGACAATCTGCCGCAGTCCCTGCCGAGGGTCCAGGCGATCAACATTCCGGTCGACCTGAACCGCGAGGACTTTTTCAACAAGGCCAGCGAGATCCTCGTCGGGCAGGGGCTGAACCAGATCATGACCTATTCTCTGATCAGTCGGGCGGCGCTGGAGAACGTCCGATATGCGGGAACAAAACCGGTTGCGCTTCAGAACCCGATGTCCGCCGAGCAGGAGATCATGCCCCCGACGTTGATGCCCGGGTTTCTGAACGTCGCAGCATTCAATATTCATCGGGGAGCCAGGGACCTTGGTCTTTTTGAGGTCGCCAAGAGGTATCTTCCCGGGGGCGAGCGCTGGACCCTGGGGATCCTTTTGACCGGTCGT
>JAAYZZ010000035.1 GCA_012514595.1 Elusimicrobiota bacterium | reverse complement strand
AGTTCGAATTCGACTATTTCAATCACGGGGACTATGAGCGCGCGGTCCAGAAAAAGATCCACACCGAGAGCATCTCCAAAGTTTTATATCCGAATGACAATATCAGCCAGGGCAAAGAGCTGAGGCTCAAGCAGGAATATTTCTTCACCGCCGCGTCCATCGCGGACATCATCCGTCGATACAAGCAGGACAACAAGGACCTCCGCCGTCTCCACGAGAAGGTCTGTATCCAGCTCAATGACACGCATCCGACCCTCGGGGTCCTCGAGATGATGCGGGTCCTTGTGGATATCGAGGGATTCTCGTGGGATGAGGCGTGGGACCTGACCCGCAGGATCTTTGCGTATACGAACCATACCATCATGCCTGAGGCGCTGGAGTGCTGGACCGTGGACCTGATGGGGCTGGTGCTCCCCAGGCATCTTGAGATCGCCTTTGAGATCAATAGCCGGTTCCTTGCGGAGGTGTCCCGCAAGTTCCCGGGGGACACGGCGCGTTTGGCGCGGATGTCGATCATCCAGGAGGGGGACCCCAAACGGGTCCGCATGGCGCACATCGCGATCATCGGGAGCTTCTCGATCAACGGTGTCTCGGCGCTCCACACCGATCTGCTCAAACAGCACCTCTTCCGCGATTTCGTGGAGCTGTGGCCCGAGCGGTTCAACAACAAGGCCAACGGCATCACCCCCCGTCGCTGGCTCCTCAAGGCCAATCCGCGCCTGTCGGAGCTCATCACGGATACGATCGGCGAGGGATGGGTCACGGACCTGGACCAGCTGAAGAGCCTGGAGGAATACGCCCAGAACCGCGAGTTCGGCCGTCGGTGGCGTGCGATCAAGCATGCGAACAAGATGGCCCTGGCCGACTATATCGAACGCACGACCGATATCGTCGTGAACCCCAATTCCCTTTTTGATGTCCAGGTCAAGCGGCTTCATGAGTACAAGAGGCAGTTTTTGTTCGGGCTTTATATCATTTCGCAGTATCTGATGATCAAGAACGAGCCCAACCGTTTTGTCCTGCCGCGCACGTTCATGGTCGGTGGAAAAGCCGCGCCGGGATATTACACCGCGAAGCTCATTATCCGTTTTCTGAACAATGTCTCCCGCGTTATTCAGGAGGACCGGGCCGTTCGGGACAAGATCCGGCTTGTTTTTCTTGAGAACTACCGCGTCTCTTTCGCCGAGAAGATCATTCCGGCCGCGGAGCTGTCCGAGCAGATATCGACCGCCGGCATGGAGGCCTCCGGAACTGGCAACATGAAGTTCATGCTGAACGGAGCCCTCACGATCGGGACATACGACGGAGCGAATATCGAGATCTCGGATTGCCTGAACGGGAAGGACATCTTTATCTTCGGTCTTCGGGCGAATGAGGTTTTGGACCTGCGCACGAAGGGGTATGACCCCGTTACTTATATCAAGGCCTCTCCGGTTCTGCGCGAGATCTTCCGCTTGATGGAAGAGGACTTCTTCTCCGGCGGAGAGAAGGGTCTTTTGAGGCCGTTGATCGACATGATCTACAAGGGGGATTATTTCATGGTCTGTGCGGATTTCGAGGAGTACTGCCGCACGCAGGCCGAGGTTTCCGAGGCCTACCGCGACCAGGACCGCTGGACCGCTTCCTCGGTGAGGAATGTGGCGAAGGCAGGCTTCTTCTCGAGCGACAGGACCATTCGGGAATATGCCCACGAGATCTGGAAGGTGTTATAGGTCCGTTATTATCAATCATCGTCTGTTTACAAGGAGGGGGACAATGGAGAAGAAAAAGACACGCTCAGCCAAACGGGTCAACACGGCGAAGACATCGCTGGTCAAGGAGGTCGTGCAGCGCGCGGTCAGCATGGCGCGCTCGACGAGCGGGAAGAAAGTCTCGGCGCAGGAGCTGGCCGACCGCATTGCCTTCAAGGCGTATGAGATCTACGAGCGCCGGGGCTATTCCAACGGGAACGATCTCGGCGACTGGTACGAGGCCGAACGCCTAGTCAAGGCCGAACTTGGTTTGTAAAGGTCGTTCGATCCTTTGAGCCTGATAGATCCTTTTTTGAGGAGGTGAGCATGGAGAGCTCTACCATCGGTCCGCGTCCCAAGAAGCGGAAGACCCCGTCTTTGACCGCCCAGCAGAAGACGGACCTTGTCCGGGGAGCGCAGGCGTATCTTGATCGAGATACGGTGCGCAATCATGCCCTGACGGATTTCGATATCCACATTCTGCGGGAGGGGCATCATTTCAAGTGGTACGAGAAGATGGGCGCGCATCTCGTGACCAAAGATGGTGTGCCAGGGGTTCTTTTCGCGGTCTGGGCGCCGAATGCCGAGAGGGTCTCCGTGATCGGGGATTTCAACCGCTGGAACGACGAGGCCCATCCGATGCGTTCGCGGTGGGACGGGTCGGGGATCTGGGAGACCTTTATTCCCCATATTGGAAAGAGCGCGCCTTATAAGTACTGTATTTATACCAGGCAGGGCTGGCGACTCGAAAAGGCGGATCCGTTCGGGCTCCACTCTGAACAGCCCCCCAAGTCCGCTTCTGTTGTCTGGGACCTGGATTATGTGTGGGGCGATCAGGACTGGGTCGCGTCCCGTCGGGATAAAAACGCTCACGACAAGCCGATGTCCGTCTATGAGGTTCATGCGGGATCGTGGCGCCGGGTGCCCGAGGAGGGCGGACGGCCGCTGTCTTACCGGGAACTGGCCCATCAGCTCGTGGATTATGTGAAGGAGATGGGGTATACCCACATCGAGCTCATGCCGGTCATGGCCCATCCCTTTCAGGGGTCGTGGGGGTATCAGGTCCTTGGGTATTTTGCCCCGGCCTCTTACTGGGGGACGCCGCAGGACCTGATGTATCTGATCGATCGCGCGCACCAGAACGGGATCGCCGTGATCCTGGACTGGGTCCCGTCGCATTTTCCGAATGACGGGCATGGTCTCTACGAGTTCGACGGGACGCATCTTTTTGAGCACGAGGACCAGAGGAAAGGGTATCATCCGGACTGGAAGAGCTCGATCTTCAACTACGGGCGTGTGGAGGTCCGAAGCTTCCTCATTTCGAGCGCGATGTTCTGGATCGAGCAGTACCACGCCGACGGCCTTCGCGTCGACGGGGTCGCGTCCATGCTGTATCTGGATTATTCCCGCAAGGAAGGCGAGTGGATCCCCAACTGTTTCGGCGGGCGGGAGAACCTGGAGGCTATCGATTTCTTGAAGAAGATGAACGAGGCCTTGTACAGCGAGCATCCCGATATCCAGATGATCGCCGAGGAATCGACCGCGTGGACCAAGGTCTCGAAGCCGGTGTGGGACGGGGGCCTCGGCTTCGGTTTCAAGTGGAACATGGGATGGATGCACGACACCCTTCTTTATTTTTCGAAGGACCCGATCCACCGCAAGTATCACCACAATGATCTCACCTTCGGTCTTCTCTATGCGTTCACGGAGAACTTCATGCTTTCCTTCTCTCACGACGAAGTCGTGCACGGGAAAGGGGCGATGCTCTCGAAGATGCCGGGGGATGACTGGCAGAAGTTCGCGAATCTCCGCCTTCTTTTTGGTTACATGTTCGGACAGCCGGGCAAGAAACTCAATTTCATGGGCGGAGAGTTCGGGCAGTGGAGCGAATGGAATTATGAGACGAGCCTCGACTGGCATCTTCTTCAGTGGGCGCCGCATCAGGGTCTCCAGAAGTGGATGAAGGACCTCAACCGTATGTATCAGACAGAACCGGCGCTTTACGAAAAGGATTTCTCGTATGAAGGGTTCAGCTGGATCGACTGCAGCGACTGGACCTCGAGCGTTCTGTCCTGGGTCCGGATGGGGTCTCGGTGGGAGGATGATATGGTGGTGGTCTGTAACTTCACGCCGGTCCTGCGGGAGAATTTTCGCGTGGGTGTGCCGCGTGAGGGGTACTGGCGCGAGGTCCT
>JAAYZZ010000034.1 GCA_012514595.1 Elusimicrobiota bacterium | reverse complement strand
TCGCCGTGACAACAGGCTTGCGGACCGCGTTGCACTTTCGGATGATCATCTTCTGGACCATGGGGACCTCCCATATAGGGATGGAGACCCCCATATCCCCCCGGGCCACCATAACCCCGTCGGAAACATCCAGGATCTGATCGATATTGTGGATCCCCTCCCGGTTCTCGATCTTGGAAATGATCTGGGGCCCAGGGGCGGCTCCCTCGATAAGCTTGCGCACAGCCACGACATCCGCGCGGCTCCGCACGAAGGAGAGCGCCATGAAATCCAGTTTCTCGGCGAGACAAAAGGCGATATTGGGCTGGTCGTGGGGCGCCACACCCCGAAAGGCCAGGGGCACATCAGGCGCATTGATGCCCTTGCGTTCCTTGATCAGGCCCCCGATCAGAACCCGCGTTTTCAGACGACCCGCCGAGACCCCTTCGACAACAAGCGCGATGTTCCCGTCGTCGATAAAAATCTCGTGGCCCTTCCGGAAGACGGAAAGATCCCCGTGATAATCAAAGGGAAGGACATCCTTCTCGCCCGCGATATCCCGCGGCACAAGCGAGACGACCTGCCGCCGAAACACCTCCACCGGGCGATGTCCCTTCAAGCGCCCGATCCGGATCCGGTGCCCCTCCAGATCCCCGAGGATCCGAATGCGCCGGCGATATTTCTTGTTCAGACGGCGGACGATCTCGATCTGCTCTTTGTGCTTCTCGAGGTTTCCGTGCGAAAAATTGATCCGCACCACATCCATCCCCGCGAGCATCATCTTGCGCAGAACCGTTTCCGTGGATGAGGCGGGACCCAGCGTGCAGACGATCCTTGTCTTCGGCATATCTCTCCCTTTTAATGCGCCCTATCTTGCCACAAAGATGCCGGCGAGAAAAGCCAATTCTTCCTCAATCCAGACCCCAGGAGGCCATCAGATCCGTCCTGTGCTCGATGAGAAGGTCCATGTAGTCAAGCTCCATCTCCACCATCTCCTCATCTCTCTTTCGAAGCCACTCCGACAGCCACGCGAAACGCAGCGCCACGATATGATCCACCAAACGCGTCCAGCTGACCGGCGCAAAGATCCCGGCCCTTTTGAGATCCGTCACGAACCCGACCGAAAGGTCGCGCATAAGGCTGTCCGGATTCTCGATCCCGAGACACCCCAGCATGTTGCACGTGTCGTAAATTTCAGGCTTGAGACCCAGGAATTCCCAGTCGATCACAGCCCGGACATCGTCCTTTCCCCAGATGACATTGAGCGGGTGAAAATCCCCGTGGCTGAAGTGGACCGGGATCCGGTCCATGTCCCTGTAAAGCCCTGCCTCAAGAAATTGTGTCACCCGAAGGACGCGCGGCACGATCGCGGGCCGGTTCCGTTCGATCTGCCCTATGAGACGATCAATATAGCTATTCATGGAAAAGGGCACATCATGGTCCAGAAAGGTCAGCGCGCCGGACCTTTTTCGAAGTTCGATGAGAAATGACGCCAGGGGCCTAGCCCTCCAGCCTTCATAAAGATACAGGGCCCTGTCCAGTCTCTCTCCCGGAATGAACGGGACCATCTGCCAGAGACCTCCCCGGAAGGACTGCAGATATTCCCCGTCGAGACCTTTGCGATAAGGGAGCACACCAGGCATCCCTTCTCTGGAAAGGACCTCTAGCGTCCGGACGATCCGCATCTTTGTGAGGTATGTCGCGGGCACGATCTCCTCCACGGTCCACAGCCCGCCGGCGGTGTCCTCAACGACCGCCCGGAAAAGCGTGCGTTCGGGACTCCCCTCGGGCATGAGATGACGACGGACCTGGGCGAACTCCATCCCCCAGAGGGCCACCACCTGCCCGAGCGTCCCGGGATCATAGTCCTTCTTCTCAGTCGAGACAAAATGACGGAGGCTTCCCGCCGGAGACCTGCCCCCCAAGACCTGGCGGGCAAAGGCGAGCCCCTTCTCGCACCTGTTCCCCGCGACCCGGGCATTCCCTTCCGCCTCCCCGGTCACGGTAAGATGACATCCGTTCGGACATCTCAGGCAGATCATCTCTTCAACCACTTCCCCTCCTCATCCCTCAACCCGCAAAGACACGCTCCAGGTATTCCGGATACCGACGGAGGATCGCCTCCCTGACCGGAGCATGCCCCGAAAGGAGCGGATCTCTCTTCACCAGCGCGGAGGCCTCCTTGCGCGCGGCCTCCAGGACCTCCATCTGGGTCAAGGGATTCGCCACCCGCAGTTCATTGAGCCCATGCTGGGTCCTTCCGAAATACTGGCCGGGTCCGCGGATCTTCAGATCCGCCTCGGCAATTTTAAAACCATCCTTGGCCGAAACGATCGCCTCCAGCCTTTCACGCCCCTCCTCGGTCACAGGGTCCCCGAGGAGGATACACACCGCGCTCTTTTCGCTCCGGCCGATCCGGCCCCGCAGCTGATGGAGCTGGGACAGGCCGAACCGCTCGGCATGTTCGATCAGCATCACGTTCGCATTCGGCACATCGATCCCGACCTCCAGGACCGTGGTCGTAAAAAGAACGTCGATCTCATGACGCTGAAAAGCAGCCATGGTCCCGCGTGCCTCTCCTCGGTCCATCCGCCCATGGACAAGCCCGACCGAGAGCCCTTTAAAGACGGTCTTCCTGAGCTCGTCATACATCACGCTTGCGGCCTTGAGGTCCTGCTTCTCGGACCCCTCGATCACGGGATAGACGATGTAGGCCTGGGTCCCCTTTTTCACCCACTCCGCGACCTTGCCGTAGGCGCCGGAGGCCTGCTCCTCGGAGAAAAGATACGTCTTGATCTCGCCGCGGCCGGCCGGCTTCTCATCGAGAAGGCTCACATCCAGGTCCCCGTAAAGGGTCAGACACAATGTGCGCGGGATCGGGGTCGCGGTCATCACAAGCACATCGGGGCTCTGCCCTTTCGAGGTCAGAAGGGCCCGTTGCTTGACGCCGAACTTGTGCTGCTCGTCGATCACGACAAAGCTCAGATCCTTGAAAGCCACAGCCTCCTCGATGAGGGCGTGGGTTCCGAATATGATATCGACCTCCCCTGCGGAGACGGCCTTCAGGGCCGCCTCACGGTCCTTCTTTTTGAGAGAACTGTTGAGAAGAGCGGTGCGAAGAGGCGGAGGGTCAGACGAGAGACGGGAGACGGGAGACGAGGGCATTCCATCCAAGGCCCCCATTTCTCCATTCCTCGCCTCCTGGTTCTTGCCTCTCGCCTTGATTCCGAAATATTCCTGGAATGTCCGATAATGCTGCTCCGCCAGGATCTCCGTCGGAGCCATGACCGCGGCCTGATGACCGCTGCGGACCGCGGCCAGGCATCCGAGAAAAGCGACCACGGTCTTTCCCGATCCCACATCTCCCTGCAGGAGCCTCAGCATGGGCTCGGGGCCTCTCATGTCCGAGAGGACATCCCGGACCGCCTTGTCCTGGGCCCGGGTCAAGGGGAACGGCAACCGGGCGATCATCCCGCGAAGGTCCTCCCCGGAGAGCTGATGCGCCACGCCGGGCCTTTTGCGGATATGAAGACGCCTTAGGATCACCGAGATCTGAAAAAGGAAGAACTCATCAAAGGACACCCGCCGTTCCGCCTCCAGACGGGCCGCGTCGTCCCCGGGGAAATGGATCGCCTGAAGGCTCTGGGAAAGCCCCCAGAGTTTCTGGGCCTCGCGGACGTCCTCGGGCAGGACATCCAAGACCCCGGCAGCGTAGTTCTCCACCGCGCCCGAGATCACCCGCCGCAGATACCGCTGGGTCATGCCCTTGGTGAGGGGGTAGACCGGGACGATGCGTCCTGTACTGAGAAGATCGACCTCTTCGGAAAGGACCTCATACTCCGGCGAGATGCACTGAAGGCGGTCCTTGAAGACCTCGATCCTCCCGTAGAAGACGACCTCCTGCCCTTCGTGAAAACATTTCTCAAGATACGGCTGATTGAACCAGACGCAGATGATCCGCGCCTTGCCGTCCGTGATCGTGACCTCAAGAACGTGCTTCTTATTCCAGAAGGTGCGCCGCGCTCCCTTGCCTGTTACCTGACCAGAAAAGCAGTGCCACTCCCCGGGGATCAGCTCACCGACGGGAGTCATTTTTCGGCGGTCCTCGTAGCGTCGGGGAAAAAGGAAAAGGAGGTCCTCGACGGTCGAGACCCCGAGATTGTGAAAAAGCCGGGAGCGTGCGGGGCCAACGCCCTTCAGATACTGAACAGAGATCCGGGACGGGCTTAACATGAGGTCATCTTACAGGATGTCCCCTCGGAGGGTCAATCCTTATGCAAAAAAGTGCGTTCGCTTAAAGACTATAAAACATTTTATGGCATAATAGGCGCCATGAGAATACCCCGGCGCCTCGGATCCAGGATCTACGCCTTTTTCTTCGCATGGCTTGCCCTCAGCCAGATGCTCGGCCTCCTCGTGCCGGGAACGAAACAGTACGTCTACTACCATGTGATGATCGCCTTCCTCCGCTCCACCGAGAAGGTTTACCACGCCGCACTGGCCTCATCAGTCCTGACGATGATCGCGGTCATCCCCGTCTTTCTCTTTGCCTTTGATGCCAGGCCCAAAGGTCTCTGGCTCTGGCGCGGACTTCTCATCGTTCGCCTGTTCGCGGACCTGTGGGGGCACAACTTCGAATGGCAGATGATCAAGTCCTTCGCGGCCACAGAGCCTCTCGCCGCAGGCCTCTCCCTCGGATCCCTCCTGCTTTTGATAGGCCCCTCCTACTACACGCACTTTCGCTACGCGTTTGGAAGGAAATGATCAGAATTTTTTCTGGTAGACGATACGGACGAGATGCTCGGTCTCCAAGACCGGCGGGAGGGCGTACCCCAGGACAGGGTCAATGGCCGAGGACGTGACCTGATAGGAAGGCCCGACCCCGTACATCACGGACAGCAGGCTGTCGGCGGTTGGCATCCAGCGCGTCTCAAAGAACATGTTATGGTAATCCTCGTAGTCTAGGACCCCTTCCCGCCCGAGACGATCAATATCGTACATCCTGGAATAAACATACTTGGCAAAGAACCCGATCTTTTTGTTGGGAACGAACCCGGTCTCGAGCCCGAAATGATTGATATTGTCGTTCAAGGGACCGGCGAACTTGTTGGGATTGCGGGTGTAATCGAGATAAATATTCCACTTATCCGTGGGTCGCAACAGAAGCCCTGTCTTGAGAATATTGTGATACGCGTAAGGGGCCTGATCGAAATATCCCTGGCTGTAGAGGAGGGGATCATCCCGCCAATAGTCCCTCCCCTCCTGTGTATAGGATGTAAAGGAAGAACCGTTAAATAGCCCTCGGGGAAAATGATCATCCCCGACGGTAAAGTCATTCGTGTACTGCCAGACCCCGTTCCAAACGACCTTCTCCGTCACTTCGTAGCGCAGTCCGAATGATCCGGTCTTCAGGTCCGCGTCCTTCCCTCCCTCGACGACGTTGTTGGGAAGAGGCGCCCCGGTATCTCCGCTCACGATGAAGGGGTCCATCCCCTCCACGGTATCCGGGACCCCGTGCCACATCACAAAGACCTTTGTCAAAAGCTTCTCTGTCGCCTGAAGGGCCCACTGGGTCCGTGCGACACTCTCGATATGATCATTATCCGTTGTGAGAACATGCCGCACATCCGTCAGCCCTTCGAGGCGGCCTTCCATCTGACGACTGTCGACGCGCCATCCCATGGCCTTGCGTCCGTAGTCCAGCCCATCGCCGATCGCAAAAGGCTTGCGGTCATCCTCGCTCATCGTGGGGGCCTCGCCCGGCATGTCCCGATAGATCTGGGGATTGAAGGTCATGTTGCGGCTCCAGAAGGAGTCGTCGCGGGTCTCGTGATAGTTGGACAGACTGGAATCAAAATTCTCATCCATCCGTCCGAAATAGAGTTTTGTCTTCAGGAGATCCTCGGCCTCTCCGGCATTGAGCCCGTGGTAATCCTTGCGAAGCATATCGTTCTTGGCGGTACTCCCCTCGAGCGAGACATAATAGGCCTGCCCCCGGAGATCGGTCTGATAATCAGGACGGGTCTGATCGTAAGAACTCGTGGAGGAACTGACCTGGGCGTTGAGCTCGAGGCCTTCCGCGAGGATGAGACCGGTATCCACGCCTCCGACGTAATTCTCGGCGTCGACCTCGCCACCGTTCAATCCGATGTGCATGTTCGCCGTTCCCCCCAGATACATCCGGTCGCTTAAGAAATGCTTGAGGCGGACACTTCCCGGGACGGCGGTCGCCTCCCCGTAATCCTGCCAGAGGTGCTTGGGGGTCGCAACGGTCGCCTCGAGAGAGGTGTTCTCATCCGGCTTGATCGAGAGGGAGACTCCGCGAAGGGCGGTCAGGTATTGGCCAAAGCTGTCCTTCGAGTAAAAAGACAGCGAACGATCCCATTCGCCCCGGGTGAATCCGGCCGGACTCGACGTCGTGTGATAGGAGCCCGGCAGCCACTGGCGCAGCCAGGGGCTTTCTTCCCAATAACTTTTGTTGTTCGAAAGCCGCAGGGGCTCGTCCGTCGTGAGGGCCTGATCGTGATAGGCCATGGGGAACAACCGGAAGGAGACCGTATCAGAAGGCTTCACATCGAACCAGAGCTCTCGAAGGGGCTGAAAATTATAATCCAGCTTCATCTCCGGCACCGCAAAGGTGTCCCCATAGGAGGACGTCAGGGTCATGGCCGGGACCTTCCCATCCTTGACCTTGATCTCGGGCAAGGAAAGGCCGTCTCCGATCGGCCCCGTCATGATGCTGCGAGGAACCGTGTAGGCCGTATTTCCGGAATAGTAGTACTGGACCTCGGCGGTGTCATTGCCCCAGACACCGGTGACCATCTGGCGATGGGTCTGCCCCGTGTAGCTCCAGGGATCGACCGTCACATCAAAATGCATCGAGATGGCGGAAGTGACCGCCGAGTCAAAAACCAGTTTCAGGCGAGAAAAGATGGCTGGATCATAGGTGTTCTCGTAATTGTTCAACCCATCGTTCGAGAGCCAACGCCAATTGGTCTCCATGAGGTCCTGATTGGCCCGCCCCATGGTCGAATCTCCGTCAGACTCGATCCCGATCGCGAGGCGGATCTCTCCTTTAAATTTTCCGCTCCATCCGGAATCCCCACCTCCCGAGACCGCATCGGCGACGGCCCGGGCCCCGTCATTCACGACGGGGGACGGCGCCTTCCCTTCATAAACGTCCAAGGCATGAGAGACCAAGGAGTCTCTCTGGGCATCATAGGAAAATTGTTCTTCATAAGAATAAGAAAAACGGGCAGGAACAAAAAAAGAAAGAAGGGCACAAAAAAGGATGGAGACTGCTAGATGTCGCATTGATTTTATTATAGAAGCCATTGCCGCAGAATCAATACCTTCGTCGACTTTTTCAGATGGAGGCCGCAGCGCCGCTCTCCGGGGGACGAACGGTCGGATGATGCACGATACGCTCCGCCAGATCATCCAGGATTGCGTAAATGCAGGGCGTCACAAGAAGGGACAACATGGTCGAGACTGCAAGCCCCCACAGCATGGCGAGCGCCATCGGTCGGATAAAGGGATCCCCCCCTCCGAAATTGTAGGCGATCGAGACGAGCCCCGCGATCGTCGTCATGGATGTCATGAAAATGGGCCTGAGCCTCAGGCGGCCAGCGGTGATGATCGATTCCCGACGGGAAACCCCCTGGCGCCTTAACTCGTTGATGAAATCAAGAAGCACGATAGACTGGTTCACGACGACCCCCGCAAGGCCGATCATCCCGATAAAGGCAAAAAAGCTCAAGGGAAGCCCATGAAGGAAGAACGCCAGGATCACCCCCATGAACCCGAAAGGAATGGCGACCATGATGATGAAGGGCTGCACCAAAGACCCGAATGATGCGGCGAGAATGATAAAGATCATCAAAAGCGCGAAGATCGCCGCGACCCCCAGGCTCATCATGCTCTCCATGTTCTTCTGATGTTCCCCCCCGAAATAAAGACTGTAACCCGGATAGCGCTTGGGGACATCCTGAAAGGTCTTGGCAAGCATCGAGTTGACCCCCAGGGAGGTCGCCTGCTTGTCATCGACCTCGGCGGTCACATAGACGACCCGCTTTCCATTATAGTGCCCGATGGAATTGATCCCTTCCGCCTCCTCTATCCGTGCGACCGCCTGCAAAGGCACCAGATCCCCCTGGGTATTCTGGACCAGAATTTTTTCAAAGGCCGCACGATCGCCCCGAACATCCTCGGGAAATCGGACCAGGACATCGATCTCCTTTTCGGCCTTGGAAGGTTTGATGGTGGTCGCCACCGCTCCCCGAAAGGCCGCACGCACGCTCTGGGCCACCTGTCCGACAGTGAGAGAGGCCTTGCGCGCGGCGGCTTCGTCGACATTGACAAGGATCTGACGCTTACCGAAATCAAAGGTGGTCACGGCATCCGAAACGCCTGGCGTCCTTTTCAGTTCCTCGAGAATCTCAGAGGCGATCTGATTCACGACCTTGAAATCCTCCCCGCGCACGCCGACCTGGACCGGCTTTCCTCCGGGCGGGCCTCCCTGTGCGATCTCAATGGTCAGTTTTTCAAAGAAGGGTTCCCGACCCCTGATCTCCTCCAAAGCCCCCTTGAGGGACTGAACGATATCCGTGGCCGTGCGATCCCTGTTCTGAAAAGGCGTCAAAAAGACACTGACCCCGGCCAAATGACTCCCCGTGTTTGCCATGAAATGCCCGTGGGAGCCGGCGGCCTGTCCGATACTGGTCGTGAAGGCATCCATTTCATGAGCGGGGAGCGTCGCGATCAAGGCCTCCACAGGGCCCATCATCTGCTTGAGCTTCTCGAGAGATGTCCCCCTCCGGGCCTCGGCCAGGACCTGGAACTCCTCGATCCCATCCCGCGAAAAGAAAACAACTTTCATGTGCCGTACCGTCAGATACCCG
>JAAYZZ010000033.1 GCA_012514595.1 Elusimicrobiota bacterium | reverse complement strand
GCAGAGGTCCGGGGGGCTCAATATCCCGGGTCTGAGTTAAACGAGAAAGGGAGGCGATATGCCGTACGACAGTTCATTGGATGTGTCGATCTTCAAAGAGACCAAGGAATTCGACGGGACGCGGATCACCGTCGGGGTTTTCTCCTATAACGGGGGCGAGAAGAAGCTCCAGGTCGGTCGCGAGAACCAGGATGCGGGAGGCGAATGGCGCTTCAGCAAGTTGGGCCGTATGACCAAGACCGAGGCAGAGGCCGTGATCCCGGTCATGACCAAGGCCGTCGGGAGTATGTAAGGATATTGCAGCGGACGCCACGACAAGGCACAGAACAGATTCTGTCTGATCTGTGCCTTGTCTGTTGTTACCATTCTTTTCATTAACGGAGGCAGGGATGGCAGGTCAGGTTTATTTGACGCGTGACGGGTATCAGAGACTTGTCGAGCAGCTCGAGTACTTGAAGACGACCGAACGTCAGCGGATCGCCAAGGCGATCGGCGAGGCCCGCGCGCAGGGGGATATCTCCGAGAACGCGGAATACGATGCGGCCAAGGATGCCCAGGCCCATAACGAGGCCCGGATCGCCGAGATGGAGGGGAATCTGGCCAACGTCGCTTTCATCGAGGACATGAACATCCCCTCGGACAAGATCTTCATCGGCGCCAAGGTCGAGCTGGAGGATCTGGACTCCGGCGAGAAGGTCCGTTATATGCTGGTCTCTTCCCAGGAGGCGGAGTTCGGAGAGGACAGGCTGTCGGTCTTTTCGCCCATCGGCCAGGGGCTTTTGAAGCACCAGGTCGGGGATGAGGTCACCATCGCCGTGCCCGCCGGGACCAAACGGTTCAAGGTCCTTCATATCAGCCGCTGATCCGGCCTTCGCGAAATTCTTCCAGGACCCTCGGAGATATCTCCGGGGGTTTCTTATTTTGATGGTTCAAAGAAGAGCGAGAGGGCCAGGATCGCGGCCGGAGTGAACGAGAAAAGAATGCGGTGGAAACTGGTCGTGACCCACCAGATCGCCGGGTCATGGGTGTTGATCCAGTAAAACAGAACGACCGTTATCAGATATGTTCCCATCGCGGAGAGGATGATGGCGGCCGTCCGGCCTCTTTTCCATACGAGGAAGGGGCCGGCGATCAAAAGGAGGGGCCAGAGTCCGTGCCATTTCAGGCTGACGATCTCCCCGAAAGAGGGGATGAGGACCTGGAAGAATCGTAAAAGGGTCACGGGATGGGTCGTGGATGTCAGGCCGTTGATGAAGCTGTCCTGGCCGTGGGGGACGAAGAAAAGGAGCCAGACTATCGTCGGGAGAGAGAAGGCCCCGAAAGAAAGAAGAAGAGCCGGGAGGGTCCCGGCAGGTTTGATGGCCCGCAGGGCGTAAAGGCCGATGATGAGCGTGATCGCCCCCAGGAGGATCCCGTCGAGTTTTGTGAACCCCATAAAGGCGAGAGCCGCGCCGGTCACGATCAGAAGACGCGGGGTCTTGGTCCGCAGGAATTCCAAAAGACTGACCGCGGCCAGCAGGAAGAAAGTCCCCACCCAGATGTCCGCGTACTGGCTGCCGGCCATCTGCACGAAAAAGGGGAGCGTCCCCAGCCATCCGGTCATGATGAGGGCGAGGAGGTCTCCGGTCCTGCGCCGGATCGCGGAAAAGAGAAGGCCGAGCGCCATGAGCGTGATCGCGCAGGTCAGGACCCGGGGGGTAAGATGGTCGGCGCCTGTTCCCCAGCACCAGTGCCACGCTGTGATGAGGGGAAGCAGGATCGGGTAAGAGGGGTGATGGGAGTTCATGACAGGGGCGAACATCCCCGTCCAGTTCTCTCCGCCGAGAAAAAGGAATCGGGCCTTGAGGTTCCACAGGGACCAGGCATCCCATCCGCCGTAGGGGTAGAGCCACGCGAAAAAGGCGGTGGGGAGCACCAGAAGCCCCAGTCCTGCGGTAATGGGCGCGGGGACCTGTGGGGCTTTCTCCGTTATTGTCGTCTTTTTCATGCGCAGCACGCTCCAGGTCAGGACCGCGGCCAGGCCCAGATGCAGGGCGATCACAAGACCGGGAAGGAGCCGTCCGGCCATGAGAAGACTTGCGAAGGTCACGATCCCGCTGATGCCGAGGCCTGCGGGTCCGCTCATGGCCAGCAGGAGAGGATCGCGTGCGCAGTAGAGATCCTTCAAAAGCAGACGAAGGAGGAGGTATCCATTGAGACAGGAGATCGCGAGGGGCAGGAGGGAGATCATAGGACGCCTCTTCTTTCGGCGACGATCACTCCCTGGCTGTTCATGTGGATCACCTGCGCGTTCAGTTTTTTTAGGGCCTCGAGGGCCTGGGGCGGTGTCGAGCAGTCGATGAGAAGGAAGTGATGATCCAGGCCCTGGTCATCCAGGACCGTGGGCGCCAGGGTGAGGCGGGCTTGAACGAGCTGGGCCTGCTGCGCCAGCGAGGACGGGTTGTGGTCCGTGTAGTACCCGGCGACCGGGATCTCGTTCAGGAACCTTTTCGCGTCCAGGAATCTGTTGCCGAAGAAGACCGTGCGGTGCGGCCCCTGCTTTGTGTTCGTGATGAGCAGGAATCGGATGGACAGCGCAATGTTCAAGGACAGAAGAAGGGAGGCAAGGATCAGTGTTGTCCTGTTTTTAGGGACCATGGGATTATGATATATAACAAATCTGAAATTAATAAAAGAATTTAGTCTCTTTCGAGGACAGGCCCGCATATTATTTTTGCGACAAGGGGGCGGGGACCTTTCCTGTCCTGTGTCCCTCAGCCCTTCTCCCGAAAAATAGGGGCTGTCCGTATTTAGTTTTTGTTGCTATAATCGGAATCCATAAATCCATCAGGCCCCTGGAGGGGGCGCGTTTTATGAAGATCTACGGAAAAAATCCCGTTCTCGAACGGCTCAAATCGAACCCCAGGAGCATTCGCCGTATTTTTGTGCAGGCCGGGAACCCCGAGCACAGTTATATCGCGCTCAAGGCCAAGAAGCACGGGATCCCCGTTATTGTGAGCCATGCGCGTCATATGATGAAGCTCGGCAAGAGCCTCAACACCCAGGGCCTCGTCATGGATGTGGAGGATTTTTCTTATGTCGACTATGATGATCTTCTGGATCGCGTGACGGCCGAGGCCTTGACCCTTGTCTTTCTCGACGGGATCACGGACCCCCAGAACTTGGGCGGGATCCTGAGGACCACGGGGAGTCTGGGCGGGTTCGCGATCGTGATCCCGACGCACGATTCCGTTCAGGTCACCGATACGGTGCTCCGGGTCGCCTGCGGCGGCGAGAACCATGTTCCTGTTGCGAAGGTGAACAATATCAGTAACGCGATCCAGAAGGCCCGGGACCAGGGGGTCCTGATCGCCGGGAGCGTGGTCCAGGACGGGGAAAGCCTGTACGAGACGGCCCTGTCTTTTCCGCTTGGTCTTGTCATCGGATCCGAGGACAAGGGGATCCGTGAGGTGGTCCAGAAGCGTCTGGACCTGAGATTGACAGTGCCCATGGCCCAACCCCGCATGTCGCTGAATGCCGCGCATGCCACAACAATCTTTTGCTATGAGATCGCCAAACAAAAAAAGACGAAAACCCGCCAAGGGTAGAACGGTCCCCTCGCTGGATTTCTTCGCCGAGGCCGGGCTCCTCAAGCGCGTCAAGCGGAGCGGCTGGTGGGTGGCCGGGATCGACGAGCCCGAGAGCGTGGCCGATCACTGCTTCCGCTGTGCGGTCATCGGATTTTATATGGCCTTTGAGGAGAAGGCCGACCCCTACCGTGTCATGGCCATGACGCTTTTTAATGACATCCATGAGGCCCGCATCAACGACCTGCACAAGATGGGGCATTACTACATTGATTTCAAGACCGCCGAGAAGAAGGTCTTCAAGGACCAGGTCTCCGCGCTTCCCGCCCGTGTCAAGGCCGCGCTCGAGGACGTGCGCGGGGACTACGATGCCCAGCATTCCCGGGAGGCCCTGATCGCGCGCGATGCGGACATCCTCGAGTGTCTGGTCCAGGCCAGGGAATATATGGCCCACGGATTTCCTGTGGCGGAGAAATTCCTTCAGAGGGCGCCGAACTTTCTGAAGACCAGGACCGCGCAAAAACTCTGGAAGGATCTCGAGAAATGGGATCCCACGGTGTGGTGGGAGAATGTTGTCAAGTTTGAGAGATAGTTGGGAAGAGAAATGTTGAAGCCTTATCAAAGGGACAGCAGAGGGCGGATGGCGGAAGGCAGGGGAAGGGTCCGGGCGTCGTTGTGCGGCGTTCGTTCCTTTATTTCTTTCGGCTGTCTGCTGTCAGTTATCTGCTGTCTTGCGGGCTGTACGACCCTCAATCCTGCGACGGGAAGGCAGGAGATGGTGATCTTCTCGACGCCCGCCGAGGTCGCGATGGGGCAGGATGTCCAGGCCCAGATGGCGGCGTCCCTCAAATTTTCGAAGGATGAAGCCGCGGTGGCGCGCCTTGAGCGGATCGGGCGCCGGGTCGCTCAGGTCTCGGACCGTCAGGATTATGTATATTCATTCTATCTTGTTGAGAAAGAAGAGCTCAATGCCTTCACGACGCCGGGGGGCCATATTTATTTTTATACAGGCCTCCTCAAGGGCCTTCCCTCCGATGATGAGGTCGCCGCGGTCCTCGCGCATGAGATCGGGCATTGCGCGGCCCGGCATGTGGTCAAGAAATATCAGATGGCCCTGGGATACAATTTCTTGACCCAGGTGGTCTTCGGCAACGCGGAACAGACGCTCGCTATACGTCTCGCCCGGATAGGGGCAGATGCGATCACCTCCATCGGCATGTCGGCCTACAGTCGTCAGGACGAGTATCAGGCCGACAGGCTCGGGGTCAAATATATGTACCTGGCCGGGTACAGGCCCGAGGCCATGGTCACCACCTTCGAGATCCTGGCCAAAGATTCGAAGGGGGATGACAACGACTGGCTGTTGTTGCGGTCGCATCCGCGTCTTTCCGACCGGATCGACGTGGTGAAGAAAGAGATTGAATTGGTCCGTTCCCAATATTAGAATTTTTAACAAGCTGTTGAGGATCAGCCTCTTATGATCAGGATCGGGATCGCGGCCAGCAAGATCGCCAAAGGGGACCTGTTTCGGTACAACCTTCACGTTGTTGTTCTGTCCTTCCTGGTATCGCTCCTGCTGTTCTTTTTGTCGGGGTTTGTTCTTTTCTTGGTCCTGTCCATCCTCTCCCTCTTTTTCAAGGGGTTGGCGCTCTTCCGTCCGGGGGGCGGGATCTCGGAGATCTTTGGCTGGTGCCTTGTGTTCCTTTCCGGGATCGTGACCGGGATCGCGGGAGTGGCGATCATTCGGAATTTTAGAGTGAAATAGAGCCTATGCCTTTCAAAGATCAATTCATCGAGACGCTCAAGGTCGGCATCTGTCGTACGACCTTCAGCAACAAGGCCGAGTTCATGGCGATCAATATCGCCCTCGCCGACCTTCTCGAATATCACCGGGCCGAGCTTATCGGCGCCCTTGTCACCGATGTCTTTGTCGACCCCAAGGTCTTCAAGGATGCCCTTGCGCGCCTCAGGGCCGAGGGGCGGGTCGAGAGTTTTGAGGCCCTCCTGCGTCGAAAAAAGAGCGGGGAGATCTGGACAAATATTTCGATCTCGACGGAGAACGACGCCGAGGGTCGTCCCCAGTATCTCAATCTGGTCGTGGAGGACATCTCCCGCCAGAAAGAGACCGAGAAGGACCTTGTCCGTTCCCGCGAGCTTTTCAAGGTGGTTTTTGATCATACGGCGGCGGCGATCACCGTGACCGACAGGGAGGAACGGATCGTCGCGTGGAATCCTTTTGCCGAGAAACTTCTCGAGATGAACAGGGAGGACCTGTTCAACAAGCCCGTTTGCGAGCTCTATCCGGAGCGCGAGTGGCGCAAGATGCGCAAGCTCAATATCAAGAAGAAGGGTGTTCTCTCCGGCATCATGACCCAGGTGATGCTCAAGGATGGCTCGCTTCTCGACGTTGACGCCTCGATCTCTATCCTGAAAGACGCGCAGGGGGAGGTCATCGGTTCCATCGGGATCCTCCGGGACATCAGCAAACAGAAGAAGATGCAGGAGATGGCGCTTCAGGCCAAGATGGAGGCCGAGGAGGCGAATCATTCGAAGAGCGTCTTTCTTGCCAAGATGTCGCACGAGCTTCGGTCCCCGATGAACGCGGTCATTGGAATGCTGGACCTCACGCTCGATACGGAGTTGAACGACGAGCAGAGGGATAATCTCAAGGTCTCGCGCGAGGCCGCGACGAATCTGCTCGGACTTCTGAACGATATCCTCGACCTTTCGAAGGCCGAGGCCGGCCGCATCACGATCGAGGCGATCGAGATCAGTCTCCGGGAGGTCGTTCACAGCGTCTGCCGCGGGCTTCAGGTCCTGGCCGCGAAGAAGGATATCGAGCTCAGATATGATGTCGCGCCTGATGTCCCGAGGCTTGTGATGGGCGATCCGGTGCGGCTTCGGCAGATCATCATCAATCTTGTGAACAATTCCATTAAATTCACGCACAAGGGATTTGTGGCGGTCGGCGTCAAGGTCCTCAGCCGTCAGGACGACAAGGCGGAGCTTTTTTTCTCCGTGAGCGATACCGGGATCGGGATCCCCAAGGACCGGATCGGTTCTTTGTTCGAGCTCTTCACCCAGGTCGACGAGAAGACCTCGCGCCGTTACGGCGGGACGGGATTGGGGCTCGCGATCTGCAAGAAGATCGTGGAGATGATGGACGGCCGTATCTGGGCCGAGAGCGAGGAAGGAAAGGGGAGTTCCTTCAATTTCATTCTGAAATTGCCCGTCCGCGAGAGCCAGGATGCGAAGACATCCGGCATGGCCGGGGACCCGGCGGCCGGGGGGGGAGATATCGGCCGGATCAAGATCCTTCTGGCCGAGGACAACCTGGTGAACCAGAAGATCGCGGTCAAGATCCTCGAGAAGCGGGGGTGGGAGGTTGTGACGGCGTTGAATGGCCAGGAGGCGATCGACCTTTTGTCCAAGACGCATTTTGATGTGGTCTTGATGGATGATCTCATGCCCGAGATGTCGGGGGTTGAGGCGACCGCGCTCATCCGCAATGAGGAGAAGCAGACCGGGCTTCATGTGCCGATCATTGCGATGACGGCGAATGCCATGGCCGGGGACCGCGAAAAATATATCGGTTGCGGGATGGACGATTATGTCTCCAAGCCGATCGACCGGGAAGCGTTGTACCAAGCAATCATCAATCTCGTAAGGAAAGGGAAAGACGCATGAGTGAGATCATCGACCTAAAGGATGCCATGGAGCGTGTGCAGGATGACAAGGAGCTTCTGTTGGAGCTGTTTGACATCTTCAAGGAGGACTTTCCGCCGAAACGCGACCTCATCCGCACGGCCTTCGAGAAGAACGATGTGATCACCTTTCAGCAGGTGGCGCATGGTCTCAAGGGAGCGACCGGAAATATTTCCGCGGCCCAGATGCATGCGACCTGTGTGGCCCTTGACCATTTAGGGAAAGACGGGGATATTTCCGGGGCCCAGGCTCTTTTGGATGCGCTCGATCAGCAGTTCGCAGCCTTTCAGAAAGAGGCCGAAGAGGTCAAGAAGAAGTTCCAGGGATGACCGTTCTTTAGGACGCAAGCGTCATGCCTCGCGTGGGTCTTTGCGCGGGGCATTTGCTTCATAAGAAGGAGTCAGGATGTTGTGGCTGATCGTCGGGACCGCGCTCGCCGCTGTCGGCGCGCTGATCTTTCTGTTCTTCAGTCTGGGTGGGGAGGCCCCCAAAAAGACCAGACGAAAGAAGACGCCTCCGCCGGAGCCGGTCAAGGATTGGCCTGCCATCGTCGACAGGCTCGAGCGCAAGGCCCATACCCTTCAGCGGGACCTGCAGATCAGCCAGAACGAGGTGCGGGGACGGGACCTGGAGATCAATGATCTCAAGGCCAAGGTCCGCGAGGTCGAAAAGCATCTCGCCCAGGAAAAGACGTGGCGCGAGAAGGAGGAGGCCGATCTTGAGAAGGAAAAGAAGCAGGAACGTCTTTTGAAAGACGAACTGATGCGGGTGCGCGATATCCTTGACAGCGAGTCGACCCAGCGCATCCGTCTCGAGCAGGAGCTGAAGCCGCTCCGCGCCGAGCGCGAGGAGAAGGCGGCCGAGGTCCGGCGTTTGAGCGCGAAGGAGATGGATCTTGAACGGCGTCTGCGGGAGGCCGAAGGGTCCGTTCGCTCGCTCCGTCAGGAGAATGCGGAATTGAAGAGAAAGAAAGAGGACGAGGAGTGGGTGGCCAAGTCGGACTTCCGGCGGATCGAATCGCTTCTCAAGCGCGCCCGTTGGGAGGTCGATCAGTTCAAGAAGGCCTTCCCGGCGGAACAATGGCCAAAGGCCTTGAGGCCCAAGCCCCAGCCCACAGTCCCGGCTGCCGTTCCTGAACCGTCTGGTGCGGCCCCGTCCGCCTCGCCCGCAGCAGGACCTTCGTCCGATAGCGAGAGACCACAAGGAGAAGAATCTCATGGCGTTTAAATATCGTCAGCGCATCCCGGACGCGGATGCCATTCTCAAGCAGATGCCGCTTCCCGGGGATCTCGCCGGGATCAAGCGTCAGCGCGATCGCGAGGTCATTGACATCATGACCGGAAAGAGCCGGAAGTTCCTCCTGGTCATCGGCCCCTGCTCGGCGGAGAGTGAGGATCCCGTCTGCGAGTATGTCGCCCGCCTGGCCAGGGTCCAGGACAAGGTGAAGGACCGGCTGGTCCTTGTGCCGAGGATCTACACCAACAAGCCCCGTACGACGGGCATCGGATACAAGGGCATGGCCCATCAGCCGGACCCCAACGAGGACCCCAATATCGTCGAGGGGATCCTGGCGATCCGCCGGATGCACATCCGGGTCCTTCGGGAGTCGGGCTTGAGCTCCGCGGATGAGATGCTGTATCCCGGGAACTATCCGTATCTCGAGGATGTCCTTACCTATGTCGCGGTCGGGGCCCGTTCTGTTGAGAACCAGGAGCATCGCCTTACGGTGAGCGGGCTCGATATCCCTGTCGGGATGAAGAATCCGACGGGCGGGGACATCATGGTCATGATCAATTCGGTCCGGGCCGCCCAATCGCCGCATATCTTCGCCTACAAGGGCTGGGAGGTGGAGACCAACGGGAATCCCTTGATCCATGCCATCCTCAGGGGGGCGATAGACCCCTACGGCCGATGCGTCCCGAACTATCACTTTGAGGATATCGTGCATCTCAAGGAGCTTTATGAGAAGGCGGGTCTGGTGAACCCCGGGGTCGTGATTGATGTGAGCCATGCCAATTCGAACCGGGATTTCCGTGAGCAGCCCCGGGTGGCGGTCGAGGCCTTGCACAGCCGGAAGTATTCGGAGGATGTGCGCGCCTTTGTGAAGGGCCTTATGATCGAGAGCTATCTGATCGAGGGCCGTCAGGATCCGCCGGGAAAGGTCTGCGGCCAGTCGATCACGGATGCGTGTCTGGGGTGGGAGGCTTCCGAGGATCTGATCCTGCGGATCGCGGACATGGTCTGATCGTGTGTAAGCCCGGATGCCCGGGTCCGACAGATGGATGCTATGAAAGTCGCTGTTTTCAGTACAAAATCCTATGATAGGGAATTTCTTTCCCGGGCTAATGTTTCCTGGGGACACGACCTCACTTTCTTCGAGGCGCGCCTCAAGGAAAGCACCGCGTCCCTTGCCGCGGGCTTCGGGGCTGTGTGCGTCTTTGTGAACGATGTCCTGGATGCCCCCGTTATCAAGAAACTGGCCGCTCTGGGTGTTCGCATGGTCTCCCTGCGCTGTGCCGGGTTCAATAATGTGGACCTGTGCCAGGCGTATCACAGCGGCCTCCGGGTCGGCCGTGTTCCGGCGTATTCGCCCCATGGCGTGGCCGAGCATGCGGTGGCGCTCATGATGGCGCTCAATCGCAGGCTTGTCCGTGCCTCGAACCGTGTCCGTGAGGGCAATTTTTCCCTCGAAGGGCTTGAGGGTTTTGAGATCTTCGGAAAGACCATCGGGGTCTTGGGAACAGGAAAGATCGGCGAATGTTTCGCCAGGATTCTTTTGGGGTTCGGCGCCAGGGTCATTGCCTTTGATCCCTACGAGAACCCCGGGCTCAAGGCGGCCGGCGTGGAGTACCTTCCCCTACCCGAGGTCATCGCAAAGAGCGATATCATCTCGCTCCATCTTCCTCTGACGCCGGATACGCGCCATCTCATCGACGCACGGGCGATCGAACAGATGAAAAAGGGTGTCATGCTCATCAATACGAGCCGCGGAGCGCTTGTCGATACCTCTGCCGTCATCGAGGGGCTCAAGTCCGGCCGGATCGGGGCCCTGGCCCTCGATGTTTACGAGGAGGAAGGAGATCTCTTCTTTCAGGACCTTTCCAATAGCGCGATCCAGGACGACGTGTTTGCCCGGCTTTTGACGTTCCCGAATGTGCTTATTACCGGTCATCAGGCGTTCTTTACCGATACCGCCCTGTTGAATATCGCCGAGACGGCTCTGGGAAATATTGCGGCCTTTGAGAAAGGATCATTGGATCCGAAGAACGAGGTGTCCTGCGATCACATTGACAAACAGAGGAACTGCGGTCGTCCGTGCGGCCGTCCTGCAGGGAGCTCCCGGTCATAAGAAAGAGAAAACAAAAAAGGAGGATCGTCATGGCATCGAAGAAAGTTGTAAAGCTCATCAATGATCAGATCGCGATGGAGGCCGATTCCTCCGCCATCTATCTTGCGATGGCGACCTGGGCCGTCAAGAACGGCTACAAGGGGACCGCGGCCTTCATGTTCAAGCAGGCCGAGGAAGAGCGCGAGCATATGTATAAGTTCATCCATTTTCTCGGCGAGATCGGGGAGCAGGCGATCATCTCAAAGGTCACAGAACCCAAGGCCGATTACAGGGGTCTCCTGGAGGTCATGCAGACGACCTTGGGGCACGAGAAGAAGGTCACCGCCTCGATCCACAATATCATGAGCGTGGCGCGTAAGGAGGATGATTATCCGGTCACCAGTTTCCTCAAGTGGTTCATCGACGAACAGGTCGAGGAAGAGGCGACCGCCAATGAGCTGATCGATATTGTGAAGATGGCCGGCAAGGTCAGCGAGTACCTCGCCGACAAGGAGATCGGCGCCAAGGCCGCGAAGAAAGACTAAAGATAGCAGAGGGCGGACAGCTGGCAGCAGGAGGAGGAAGGATACAGGCGGCAGACAGCGCAGCGGGGATAGAAAGAATATCTTCGGCTAAGGCTGGCTGATCTGCTGGGTCCTTTTTCTGCTGCCAGCTGTCTTTCATCTGCCGTCCCGTTCCTATGGCATGTCATTTTTCTCGAAGAACCAGCTGGCCTACCGGCGAGAACCGGCTGTCCCGTGCCGTCGAGGAGCGGCGGGCCGGGGGGCTGGAGGTCTTGGACCTTACCGAGTCCAACCCGACCCGTGCGGGTTTTCTCTATCCCCCGGAGATCTTCTCTGCGCCCTTGTCCGATCCGAACGGCCTCATCTATTCTCCGCTTCCGCAGGGGCTTTCGACCGCGCGCGCCGCGGTCTCTGACGACTACAGGCATCGGGGATGTTCTGTTCCTCCCGAGAACATTTTTTTGACGGCTAGCACCTCTGAGGCCTACACTTTTCTTTTTCGTCTGCTGTGTGATCCCGGGGACAAGGTCCTGGTTCCCGCGCCCAGTTATCCGCTTTTTTCCTACCTTGCGGACATCAATGATGTGGTGACCGACCATTATGCCCTTCGTTTTGAGAGGGACAGCGGTCAATGGCGGATCAATCTGGAGTCCGTGGAGCATGCGATCGACGAGAGGACGCGCGCGGTCATCCTGGTCAGTCCCAATAATCCCACGGGATCCTGCGTGAAGAGGGGAGAGCTGGCGAGCCTGAATGCGCTCTGTGCCGCGCACGGGATCTCGATCATTTCTGACGAGGTCTTTAGTGAATACCTTTTTCCGGGTTGCGATAACGATCCCGTGTCTCTCGCCGGGAATGACGCGGTCTTGTCGTTTGCGCTGGGCGGGATCTCGAAGACGCTGGCCCTTCCTCAAATGAAGCTCGCCTGGCTCGCGGCCAACGGTCCGAAGGATCTCCTTTCCGGGGCCCTTGCGAGGCTGGAGATCCTGGCCGATACGTATCTTTCTGTGAACACACCGGTCCAGACCGCATTGCCGCTGTGGTTTCAGAAGGGGGGCGTGGTCCGGGACCAGATCCGGGAGCGTGTTCAGGGCAATTATCAGGTCCTGAAGAGGATGGCGCCATTCGGGGTCGAGGTCCTTCCCGTTGAGGGCGGATGGTCGGCGGTCCTGCGTTTTTCTGGCGCTCGGATCGATGAGGCCTGGGCCGTGGCGCTTCTGGAGAGGGCCGGCGTCCTGGTCCATCCAGGGTTCTTTTTTGATTTTCCTACCGAAGACTTTCTGGTCTTGAGCCTTCTTCCGCCTCCCGATGTCTTTTCTCTGGGGCTGGGTCGTATTTTAGAAAAATAGGGACTGTCCCTATTTTTTTGTTAAGATGATACCACTTTACTAACCGATGAATGAGGAACTGCGCCATGCCAAGACCCAGCTGGGATGAATATTTCATGAAGCTCGCGATGCTCGCCTCGGAACGCGCCACATGTCCCCGGATGCACTGCGGGTGTGTGCTGGTCAAGGACCGCGAGGTGGTGGCGACCGGATACAACGGGTCCATCCCCGGGGATGACCATTGCGAGGATGTGGGCTGTCTCGTGGTGGAGAACCACTGCGTCCGGACCAACCATGCCGAGATGAACGCGCTCATGCAGGCCGCGAAGAAGGGGCACACCGTCGAGGGGGCCACCGCCTATGTGACCAATATGCCCTGCACGACCTGCGCCAAGGCCCTGATCGCGGCCGGCATCCAGAGGGTCGTGATCTTCTCTGACTATCACGGGACGCTGGCGACCGATTTCTTCGCCAAGGCCAAGGTCCGCATCGACAAGATCCCCATGCCCTCGAAGGATATCACGTATGATCTCGAGAAATATTCCTCGGCGAGGAAATGATGCTTTCCTGAAGGTCTCGGGACGCAGGGTCCTTCTGGGGAATTCCCCCCTTTATCTGACCGGTCTCAACCTTGGCGGGTGGCTGATGCCCGAGGGGTACATCCTGCACGCCCCGAACCGCGGGGTACGGTTCTTCCGCGAGCAGTTCATCAGACAGCGGGGGGCCGCGGAGCTTACAGCCCTCGAGCGCTCCTTTCGTGACAATTTCATCCAAGAGGATGACTTTTCCCGCATCAAGGGACTCGGCGTCAATTCCATCCGCCTTCCGTTCCACTACGGGCTCATCGAGACAAAGCCTTATCAATATTCCAAAGAAGGCGTGAGGTATCTTGATCATGCGATCCGCTGGGCCAAGGCCCAG
>JAAYZZ010000032.1 GCA_012514595.1 Elusimicrobiota bacterium | reverse complement strand
TCTTTCCTGCGCCTGCCGTTCTGGGCGGTCTTCGCCGTGTTCTTCCCCGCGGTCACGGGGATCCTGTCGGGACTTTCTTTGTCGGGGGACCTCAAGGATCCGGCCCGTTCTATTCCCCGGGGGACCGTCGGCGCGGTCCTGATCAGTTATGTGATTTACATGTCGATCCCTCTCTTTTTGACCGGTCTAGGCCTTTCCCCGTCGACTCTCATTGAGGATGCCTTCGTGATGCAGAAGGTCGCGCGTTGGGATATTCTGGTCATGGCCGGTTTGTGGGGGGCGGCCCTTTCGAGTGCGGTGGGGTCGATTCTCGGCGCCCCTCGCACGCTTCAGGCCTTGGCGCGCGATCATGTGGTCCCGAAATTCCTGAGCCGTGGATACGGGCCCAAGAATGAACCGCATTTGGCACTCTTCCTTTCCGCTCTCATCGGATTGAGCGGGATCCTTGCCGGGAGCCTGGATTCGATCGCGACCCTCTTGACCATGTTCTTCCTGACGACCTACGGGCTTCTCAATCTTTCCGCAGCCGTCGAGGGAATGATCCAGAATCCGTCGTGGCGGCCGGCGTTCCGGTCCCACTGGATCTGGTCCCTGATCGGCGCGATCGGATGTCTGTCGGTCATGTTCCTGATCAATGCGGGGGCGACCCTTATCGCGGTCGCGATCGTGATCGGCATTTTTTTTGTCATGCAAAAGCGCGGTCTTCAGGCGTATTGGGGCGACATGCGCTATGCGATCCATATGCTCATGGTCCGGGTCGCTCTCTACCGTCTCACCAAGATCAGGGTGCATGAGAAAAGCTGGCGGCCGAACATCCTGGTCCTGAGCGGATCGCCGGCCTCGCGTTGGCATCTGATCGCGCTCGCGGATGCGCTCTCGCACGGGAAGGGGTTCCTGACCGTGGCCGCGCTTTATCCCGGGGACAGCCGGGACGAGGACAGGATGCGGAATATGCGCCAGAGCGTGTCCTCGTATCTGGCGCAGCGGCATGTTCCTGCGATCGTCGAGGTCAAGGCCGTCGAGGGGTCTGTTCTCGAAGGGGCTCGCCAGATGGTCCTGCACTACGGGTTCGGCCCCCTGGTCCCCAACACCGTGCTCTTGGGGCTGTCCGATAATGAGGAGAACCGGAAGGGCTATACGGAATTCCTGATGGCCGCGTATCATCGCAAAAAGAACATTATCCTGATCCGTGAGGGGGAACACCTTGCGGACAAGACAGATTTGAGGATCGACGTCTGGTGGAGACGGGGCGGCAGGAATGCCGGGCTCATGCTGGCTTTGGCCTATCAGCTCATGACCAGTCCCGAGTGGAGAGGGGCTTCCGTGACGCTCAAGACCCTTCTTTCTCCCGACGAGGATCAGGCGAAGGCTCGCGAGGTCCTGCAGGGTTTCTTGCGAGAGGCCCGGATCGATGCCGGGGTCGAGTTCTTCGTCGGGAATGGACGGCCCGCGATGGAGTCCCTGCGGGAGCATTCGCAGGGCGCGGATTTCGTTTTCCTGGGGCTTCGGGCCCCTGAAAAAGACGAATCCTCGGAGGCGTATGCCGGTTACTATACGACGCTGACCCGGAGTCTTGCGGGATTCCCGGCGACCGCGCTGGTTCTCGCGGCCGAAGATGTGGATTTTCAGAGGATCTTTGAACTGCATCGCACGGCGATGTGAGGAGGCCCGATGTCTAAAGTCCGCTCGCATTATCATCAAGTGATCGATGTCCTGGCGATCGTCCTGGTCCTCAACATTCTTGTTGCGGCGGCCAAGATCGTCTATGGTCTTATCGCGCGCTCTTCCTCCATGACGGCCGACGGGTTCCATTCTCTCTCGGACGGGACATCGAACATCGTGGGGATCGTCGGTATCGCGATCGCGATGCGGCCGCGGGACAAGGACCATCCTTATGGCCACAAGAAGTACGAAACGCTGTGCGCGCTCGGGATCGCGGGGATGCTCTTTTTCGTGGCCTTCAATCTGGCCAAGGAGGGGATCGGCCGGATGATCGCGCCGGTAATGCCGCAGATCGATGAGACGTCTTTTATTGTTATGCTGGTGACGCTTCTGGTGAATGTGTTCGTGATGACCTATGAGCGCCGTCGGGGGATCATGCTCAGGAGCGATGTCCTTGTGGCGGACGCCATGCACACCAAGGCGGACATCATGACCTCTTTTTCCGTCATTGTGGCCCTCTTGGGGGTCAAGATGGGATTCCCGATCCTGGATCCGATCGCGACGATCGTGATCTCTGCGTTCATTGTCCACACGGCCATCGGGATCGTGCGGCAGGAGGCCGGGATCCTCTGCGATGAGGTCGCGATCACGGACGTCGAAGGTGTGGAGGGGGTGATCCGTTCCTTTGATGGCGTGAGAGGGTGCCATGGGATCCGCAGCCGCGGACGGCCGGATGATGTGCATTTGGATGTCCATGTCCAGGTCGACGGGACGATGTCACTTCAGGAGGCGCATCTGTTGAGCCACAGGATCGAGGCCGGGCTCAAGGGCTCGTTCCCGGGGATCACGGATGTCCTGGTCCATATCGAACCGCGCGGGCAGTAGTTCTTCATGAGACTTTCTTCTTCACAGTTCAGGGGTCTTCTGGGGGGTGCGGCGGCGGAGCGCGCCGACCTTCTTTTGGTCACAAATGCCGTGCGTCTTGTTAATTCCGTCGGAGATTCCCTTCCCGGGATGATCCTGGAGCAATATGACCGTCATTATGTCCTTCACCTTCTTTCTCCCGACTGGAGAATGTTCCGCAGAGAGATCGAGGGTTTTGTCCGGGAGCGGGGAGGGAAATATCTTATTGTCAAAGAACGCCAGGGGGCAGCCTCTTCGCGTCCTGAGGATATCCATGAGGAAGAGTGGATCTCGGAAGCGCCTTCGGTGACGACGGTCCGGGAGAGGGGTCTCCAGTTCGAGGTCGATCTCAAGGACGGGCTTAATACCGGACTCTTTCTGGATATGCGTGCGAACAGATCGCGGGTCGCGGCCCTGGTCCGGGGGAGGCGGGTCCTCAATGCGTTCTCCTACACGTGTTCTTTTGGTGTTCATTGCCGGGCCGCTGGTGCCGAGGCGGTCGAGAATGTGGACATCAGCCGCAAGGTCCTCGAGAGAGGGGAGCGGAATTATGCCCTTAACGAGATCATTCCCGGAGAGCATGAATTTGTCCGTATGGATTCACTCGAATATCTGGCGATGGCCAGGAAGAAGGGTCGGAGATTTGGGGTCATTGTCCTCGATCCGCCGTCTTTCGCGCGTCATGCGCAGGGGACCTTCCGCGTAAAAAAAGATATGCCGCATCTTGTCGAAAAGGCGTTTCAGGTGCTAGACTTCAATGGAGCGATGTTGATCTCGACCAATCTGAGCGCCATGACCCACGATCAGCTGGAGGGCCTCATCCGTTCCGTTCCCGAGGCGAAGCGTATCCGCACAATGACACCCCTGGGGCAGGACCAGGATTTCCCCGGAAGCGGCCGGATCCCGGAAAGTTGTCTGACGGCTTTTTTTGTTCAGTGTGACTGACCCCCGTTCTTTTATGAGACCATATCATTCCCAGCACAGACATTCCCCCTCGCGTTACCGGCCGGGCCCGGTGTCGGGTCCTTCGGTGCGGCCCATGCCGCCCCGCCAGGTCTCGGAGGAGGAGCGACGCTTCCTTTCCGGGACACCGGTGGACCCCTCTCCGCGCATCCGCCTCGAGGACGGTTCGAGCGAGATGACGATGCGGGTCATGGACCTGATCTGTCCCATCGGTATGGGCCAGCGCGGGCTGATCGTCGCCCCTCCCGGATCCGGGAAGACCACCTATCTCAAGCACATTTGCCAGGCGGTCGCCAAGGGATATCCTCAAGTGAAACTTTATTGTCTTCTGGTCGATGAACGTCCGGAGGAGGTCACGGATTTCAAGCGCAGCGTTTCCGCCGAGGTCCACTCCTCGTCCATGGACGAAGGCTATGAGCACCATGTCCGGATCGCGGATGAATTGATGCGCCGTGTCATGCGCGAGGCAGGGCAGGGCGAGAACGTGGTCCTTCTGATCGATTCCCTGACGCGTCTGGCGCGAGTGCACAATGCCGAGCGCCGTTCGTCGGGCCGGACGATCTCAGGCGGTCTGGATGCGAGGGCGATGGAGGTTCCCCGGCGGATCTTCGGCGCAGCCCGCAAGATCGAGAACGGCGGATCCCTCACGATCCTGGCCACCATTCTCGTCGAGACCGGAAGCCGCATGGATGATGTGATCTTCGAGGAGTTCAAGGGCACGGGGAACATGGAGATCGTGCTCTCGCGGGAGCTCTCGGGCCGCCGGATCTTCCCGGCGGTCGATATCTCCAAAAGCGCGACCCGCCGGATGGAGACGCTTCTCCCTCCCGAGGAGCTGGACGCGGTCAACAAGATCCGCCGGGCGCTCGCGGCGTTCAACGCTGTCGAGGGAGCGACCCGCCTCATCGAAAATCTCGAGAAACACCCCACCAATGACGCCCTTTTGAAGACCGTCCGGGCGATCTCGGAGGGGGCGGATCTTTGACCCTCTTTCTTTTGTGAGAAAGTTTTTTGGCTTTCCGGCCCAAGGTGTGCTATACTTCGCCCAACATTCAGGTTGATGGTTGACTTGCCTTTTTAGCACCGACGGTCCGATGTTCTTTTCGGGATACCGCCTTCCGCATCAAGACTCACCTTTTGCGCTTCCAAGGACAAGCTGGCCATTCAAGGGCATCGTGCCGCACAGCATCAAATCACAAGGGGACCTTGTGTGTGCCTGCAGGCTGTGACCCTGTAACTTGGGATGCATTCTACAAAAGGAGAGATATGAGCGATTCCACATTAACTTTTTACGGACTTGGCATTGCGCCCAAGGTCCTGGAGGTCCTGAACCGCATCCGGTTCACGACCCCCACGCCGATCCAGCACAAGGCCATTCCTCTCGGGATCGAGGGGAAGGATGTGATGGGGGTGGCCCAGACGGGGACCGGGAAGACATTGGCCTTCTCGATCCCCATGGTGCAGCTTCTGGCGGCTAGCGCGACGGGGATGGGGCTGGTTCTTGTCCCCACGCGGGAGCTGGCCTACCAGGTCGAGGAGACCGTGCGCAAGGTGGCCCAGCCTTTCGGGCTGCGGAGCGTGATCCTCGTCGGGGGGGCTTCGATGCACCATCAGGTCCAGGAGCTTCGCCGGGGCCCGAGGCTTATCATCGCGACGCCCGGACGCCTGATCGATCACCTGACCGAGCAGCGCACGGTCAAGCTCGACAAGGTGAGCGTCCTTGTGCTCGATGAGGCGGACCGCATGCTCGACATGGGGTTTGCCCCGCAGATCAACGAGATCCTGCGGCATGTCCCCAAAGAGCGCCAGACCATGCTTTTTTCGGCCACCATGCCGCCGGCCATCATGTCCATGGCGGCCCGCCACATGAAGCTCCCTGTGCATGTCCAGGTCGCCCCTTCGGGTACTGCGGCCGAGAGGGTGGCGCAGGAACTGTTCATCATCCGTCGGGAGGCGAAGAACGATCTGTTGCAGAAGGTCCTGGGCCAGTATCGCGGATCCGTGCTGCTCTTCAGCCGGACCAAACACAATGCGAGCCGTCTGGTCAGGGTCATCCGGCAGATGGGACATTCGGTCGCCGAGATCCATTCCGACCGTTCGCTCGGGCAGCGCAAGGCCGCGCTCGATGGATTCAAGGTCGGGAGGTTCCGCGTTCTGGTGGCGACGGACATCGCCGCACGCGGGATCGACGTGAAGGGGATCGAGCTCGTTATCAATTATGATCTTCCGGATGATGCGGAGAACTATGTCCATCGCATCGGGCGCACAGGCCGTGCCGGGATGGAGGGGCGCGCGATCTCGTTTGCCACCCCCGATCAGTTCGAGCTGGTCGAGAATATCCAGAAGACGATTCGAGCGGATATCCCGGTCGCGAAACATCCCGATATCCCGGGCGAGGAGTTCCTTCTTCCGGTCCGGTCCGTGAACGCACCGCGTCCGGTGTCGTCGGGCAACAAGAGGTTCTCGGGACGGAGGTTCTCGGCCCGCCGGTTCGGCAGGCGCTGACCGATCCTGAACCAGGAGAAGGCATGGGGCGGTTCGCGTCATCTCATCGCAAGCACGTTCTCTGGGCCATTTTCGCGGCTGTCTTCGTGACGGTCGCGGGAGTGGCCCTGTCTCTTTTGGGGACAGGGCCAGGGGCCGGCGTGATCGCGCGTCCTTCGATCTCTGTTTTGACGGGGGGAGGGGATACGACCTGGGAGACGATCCGGGGAAATCTTCTGAAGGGGGTCACGATCACGAATATGGAGGTCCGCAGGGTTTCTTTCCTGCCGGAGGAGGCGGTCCTTCGTGTCGGAGAGCTTCATCTCAAGGCCTCATCCGCGGATGTCTTTTCGTGGCAGATGTGTTTCTTAAATGCGCGGATCCTCCTGCCGGATGCGGACCCGCTAGTCGCGGACGGGAGGCTCGAGGAGGGCCGCTGGGTGGTGAATATCCATACCCGGACGCTGGCCATCCGGCGCATCTTGGAGTTCTTCCCCGGGCTTGCGCATGTGTCCCGGGTCTCGGGGGATCTTGAGGCCGTGGAGCTCAGTATTGATGCGTTCGAGGAGGAGATCCGTCTGGCCGGGACCCTGCGGGTCAAGTCCGGGCGCTACGGCGACAATCTTCTCGAGGATGCGGATCTTCATATCGATCTTATTCTGGCGCCCGGGGCCTCGCGTTGGTCCCTGCGAGGGAAGGTTGTGATCCTGTCCGGGGATCTCGTGACCCTTCATGCCCGGACAAGGCTTGCCCGCAGTCAGATCACCATCGGGCAGGATCCCTTGGATCCGGAACTCGATATCAACGGGCGTGCCCGGGTCGGAAAGACATCGGTCGACATCAAGGTCACGGGGACCCGTCGGGACCCTGTCCTTTCTCTGACCTCGGATCCCCCGCGTTCCCGGGAGGAACTTCTGCTTCTTTTGACCACGGGGAAGGCCTGGGGCGGAGTGGATGGAGCCCTGGATACAGGGAAGATGACGCCTCAAATGAGCGCGGACCTCGTCGATTATTTTCTTTTTGGCGGTGCCGGCCGCCGCCTGGGCCGCGTGGTGGGCCTTGACCGGATCTCGGTCAATATGGACCCGCAGTCCCAGGGGATCTCTCTGCGGAAGGACGTCACCGGCGCTCTGGGGATCGACTATGGTCTTGAGAGGGAACTGAAAGAGGACCAGACAGTGCGGTACCGTCACAGGTTGTCAGGAGAATATGATCTCACCGACCGGCTCACGATCGGACTCCAGAAGGAGCTTCTCCCCGGTTCCCAGGCCGCGGGCCCTGATGAGACCGGGATCGGACGGCCGGATGACCGGTTCTACTGGAGATACCGTCAGGCATTCTAGATCTTTTTGAGTAAGAAAAGCCTTTCCGTCCGCACTAATACCTGTAGAAAAAGAGATTTTGTTGTGCTACGTTAAGCCGTTCCAGCACGGCCCATCAGGAGGACTTGTTATGGCATACCGCATCAAGAACAATGTCTATTCCGTCGGGAAGGTTGATTGGGGTTTGAGGAGCTTTCACGGCGGAGAACTGTCCACCTTTCACGGCTCCACCTACAATTCCTATCTCATCAAGGAAGAAAAGACCATCCTGATCGACACGGTCTGGGAACCCTTTATGGGCGAGTTCCTCCAGACGCTCCCTGCCGAGACGGATATCAAAAAGATCGATGCGATCGTGGTCAATCACGGGGAGATCGATCATTCGGGGGCCATGCTCGAGCTGATGCGCCTGATCCCGGATGTGCCCATCTACTGCACACCCAACGGTGTGAAATCGCTCAAAGGGCATTTCCATAAGGACTGGAACTTTCATCCTGTGCGCACAGGGGACACTCTCGAGATCGGCAACGGCAAGAAGCTCATGTTCATCGAGGCGGCCATGCTGCACTGGCCGGACACGATGTTCACTTTCCTCACCGGCGACAACATCCTTTTTTCGAACGATGCCTTCGGCCAGCACATCGCCACCGACAAGGTCTGGGCCGATCTGGTCGATCCGGGCATCCTGTGGCCCGAGATGATGAAGTATTACGCCAACATCATCGCGCCCTGGGGCAAGTCGGTCGATGCCAAGATCAAAGAGATCAAGGGGATGAACCTCCCCATGGAGATGATCTGCACCAGCCACGGCGCGTCCTGGCGTCAGGATATCGGTAAGGTCATTGACACCTATGCGGCGTGGGCCAATGCGTATCAGGAGAATAGGATCTCTATCATTTATGACACGATCTGGGGCGGGACGCGGATCATGGCGGAATCGATCGCCAAGGGGATCCGGGAGGTGGACCCTGATGTCGAGATCGTGGTCCTGAACGCGGGTCACGACGACAAGAACGAGATCGCGACCCAGGTGTTCCGTTCCAAGGCCGTTCTGTTCGGGTCTCCGTCACACAACAAGGGGATCCTGACGGCGATCGCCGGGATCATTGAAGAGCTGCGCGGATTCTCCTACAAGGGCAAGAAGGCCGGGGTGTTCGGTTGCTACGGATGGTCCGGGGAGGCCCAGAAACGTCTTGCGGCCCTGGCCCGCGAGGCGGGTTACGAGGTCGTGGATGATGGCATCACCAACCTCTGGGAGCCCGACGGAAAGGCCGTGGAGGCCTGCATCGCCTATGGCCGTGATTTTGTGGAGAGGATAAAAAGATGATTGCGCTCATCGTTCTTTCGATCACCGTTGTTTTTGCGGTTGCCTACCGGAGTTACGGACGTGTCCTTGCCCGTGTGGCGGGTCTGCGGGATGAGGCCGTCACACCTGCCTGCCGGATCAATGACGGCATGGATTTTGTTCCCACCAGTCCTGTTCTTCTTCTGGGACAGCATTTTTCTGCGATCGCAGCCGCGGGCCCCATCGTGGGCCCGATCCTGGCGTGCCTCTGGTTCGGATGGGCCCCGGCGCTTGCGTGGATCGTCCTGGGCGCGGTCTTTGTCGGCGGGAGCCATGATTTCTTCAGCCTGGTCGCCTCCCTTCGTCAGGACGGACGTTCGATCGGTGTCATCATCAAGGATCATGTGTCTCCTTTGGCCTATCGGTTCTTTCTGGTCTTTGTGTGGCTGACCCTCATCTATGTGATCATCGCCTTCACGGACATCACGGCTGCGACGTTCAAGGGGGTTGTGGATGGCGAGATGTTCGGGGCCGCGGTCGCGGGATCGTCGGGACTGTATCTGTTGGCGGCGCTCGTCATGGGACTTGGGCTGCGTTTTGGACGCTGGGGGACGGGGGCTGTGACGGCCGTCTTTGTTCCTGTTGTCCTGTTCATCATCTGGGCCGGACCGCATCTGCCGCTCCCCGTCCTGGAGGGGTTGAACGCGGTCTCCCTCAAACAGTGGGACCTTTTGATCCTCGGATATTGTTTTGTCGCGTCGGTGATCCCCGTCTGGCTTTTGCTGCAGCCCCGGGGATATCTGGGGGGATGGCTTTTATATCTTGTGATGGCCGTCGGACTTTTGGGAGCCCTGTTGAGCGGGTACCCCGTCCAGTTCCCGGCTTTTCATCTGGAGGGGTTCAAGAGCGCGGTGAACGGGGGTTCAGTCTTTCCGCTTTTGTTCATCACGATCGCCTGCGGCGCCTGCTCCGGATTTCACGGCATCGTGAGCTCCGGGACCACCTCGAAGCAGATCGCCAAGGAATCGCATGCCCTGCCGATCGGGATGGGGGCCATGCTCCTCGAAGGCCTTGTCGCGGTCCTGGCTGTTGTGACGGTCATGATCCTTCCCCTAGGCTCTTTGGAGCTGACGGCGGACCCGAACGTCATTTATGCCCGGGGGATCGCCCGCTATCTTGGGATGCTTGGGATCGATCCTGCGCTCGCACTGTCGTTCGCGCTCCTCGCTTTCTCGACGTTCGTTTATGACACGCTCGATGTCTGTACTCGTCTGGCCCGCTACATCTTCGAGGAATTCTTTCATTGGGAGGGCCGGCGCGGAGCGAGTTTCCTGGCGACCGCCGTGAGTCTTCTTGTCCCCGCAGGGTTTCTTCTCAGCGTTGAGGGAAAAGGATATCTGATCTTCTGGACCGTGTTCGGGGCCAGCAATCAGCTGTTGGCCAGTCTTGTTCTTCTGGCGATTACGGTATGGCTGAAGGCCAAAGGGGCGGGACGGGGGATCTTCGTGACGCTCTTTCCGATGGTCTTCATGATGATCATGACCTTGTGGGCGCTGGTCGATATCATGAGACCCGGAGTGCTTGGTCTTTGGAATGGCGGTATCACGGCGGAGATCGCGCTCAAGAGCGCGAGTGCTGGCGTTCTTTTTGTTCTGGCGATCGTTCTTACGGGCATGGCGCTCCGGGCTCTCTGGCCCCGATCGCAGAAAGCGAGGGGTTGATGCGCGGGGTTCTTTTTGTTCTGCAGGCGCCGCTTCGGGGGATCCGGCGGATCTATGGCTGGACCATTCACTGGGCCCGGACGCCTCACGCGCCACTGGCGCTCTTTGGAATCGCCTTTGCCGAGAGCTCTTTTTTTCCCGTGCCCCCCGATGTCCTCTTGATCGCCATGACCATCGCCTCGCCAAAGATGTGGTGGCGCAATGCCTTGATCTGTACCGTGGGGTCTGTGACGGGCGCTCTGTTGGGATATTTGATCGGGTGGGGACTCTTTGAGACAGTGGGTCAGTGGATCGTTTCGACCTATCGTCTCGAATCGCATGTCGAGACCGTCGGAAGATTGTATGCTGATAATGCCTTTGGGGCCATCTTTACCGCGGCCTTTACGCCCATTCCCTACAAGGTGTTCACGATCGCGGCCGGCCTTTTCAAGATCAGCCTGCCCACGCTTATCGTGGCTTCTCTTTTTGGCCGTGCGGGGCGGTTCTTCCTGGTGGCAGGGCTCTTGCGTCTCTTCGGCGAGAAGATCGAGAGATTCATTGAGAGGTATTTCGATCTGATCTCGATCGTCTTTGTCGTTCTTCTGTTCGGCAGTTATTTCCTGATCAAGACGATGCGGCACTGATCTAGGCGGGGCGGCCTTCCGGTCCGTCGACGATGATGATCGCACGGGCCAGGGCGAGCTGGACATCGGGGAGAATGTTCTCGGTCCCGATCCGTTCGGTCAGACCTGTATGCCGCAATGTCCGGAAGACCCGCCGGTTCACGCCCGCGATGATCGTTTTTGTCCCGTCCGCCTCACAGGCATCGATCAGGCGCTCCAAGGAGGTCATGGCCGTTGCATCGATCGCCGGGACCGCGCTCATGCGAAGGATGAGGACCTTGGGTTTCTTCTTGAAGCTTGTGATCGTGTCCCGGAATTTGTCCGCGGCTCCAAAAAAGAAGGGTCCGTTGATCTCGAAGATCTCCACTCCCTCGGGTATACCCGCATATTCGTGAGGCCGTCCGTTCTTCCCGTCGTCTTCCACAATATCAAAGTGCGTGATCTCGGCCATGCGGTGCATGAAGAGAAAGGCCGCGAGGACGACCCCGACCTCGATCGCGACGGTCAGATCCACGAGCACGGTCAGTCCAAAGGTCAAGAGAAGGACAAGGACATCCCCCCGGGGGCTTTTGAGGAGTTTGCGGAAATGCCGCCATTCGCTCATATTATAGGCCACAACGACGAGGATACCGGCGAGGGTGGCCATGGGGATGAGTCCGGCCCATTTTCCACAGAAGAGGAACAGGGCCAGGATCGCGATCGCGTGGATGATGCCGGCGAAGGGCGTGCGTCCGCCGTTCTTGATGTTGGTCGCGGTGCGTGCGATCGCGCCGGTCGCGGGGATGCCCTGGAAGAAAGGAACAAGGATATTGGCGATCCCCTGGGCGATCAGTTCCATATTGGAGCGGTGTCGGGTCCCGATCATCCCGTCCGCCACGACGGCCGAGAGGAGAGACTCGATCCCCGCGAGGAGCGCGATCGTCAGGGCCGGAGAGGCCAGATGGGACACAAGCCCCAGGGAGATCTTGGGAAGATGGGGGGCCGGAAAGTGTCCGGCGATCTCCCCGAAGCGGCTCGTGATGGTCTCGACCGGGAGATGAAAGATGTGGGCCAGCGCGGTCGTGATCACGATCGCGACCATGGTCCCGGGGATCCTTTTGGTGATCCGGGGCCAGACGATGATGATGAGGACCGTGAGCAGCGCCAGGAGAAGCGCCGCGAAATTGACCGTCGGAAGATGATGGGCGTAGGTGAGCCATTTGTCCGTGAAGTGTTCCGGAACCGCCTCAAGGCGGAGGCCCAGAAAGTCCGGGACCTGCGTCGTGAAAATGACCAGCGCGATACCGCTTGTGAAGCCGACCGTCACCGGATAGGGGATGTATTTGATGATGTCCCCCAGGCGCATCGCGCCCATGGCGACAAGAAGGATCCCGGCCATAAGGGTCGCGGTCGCCAGCCCGTCGTAGCCGTATTGCTGAACGATATTGAAGACGATGATGATGAAGGCCCCTGTCGGTCCGCCGATCTGGACCCGGCTCCCGGAGAAGACAGAGATGGCGACTCCGGCCACGAAGGCCGTGATGAGACCCTGTTCCGGCCGGACGCCGGAGGCGATCGCAAAGGCGATCGACAAAGGCAGGGCCACGATCCCTACGATGAGACCGGCGATGAGGTCGTTAAGGAAGGGAGCGAGGCCATATCCTTCCCGTAAGACCGAGATGATCTTGGGTTCGAATGTTCTGTTCTTCACTTTTTTAGGATCGCGTTCG
Source organism: Elusimicrobiota bacterium (assembly GCA_012514595.1). Lineage (GTDB taxonomy): Bacteria > Omnitrophota > Gorgyraeia > Zapsychrales > Fredricksoniimonadaceae > JAAYZZ01. The sequence goes on along the minus strand of JAAYZZ010000032.1, from coordinate 13,381 downwards.
GCGGACCCGGGGAGGGTCTGTGGCGGACAAGGTGTCCGTAGAGTGTGTTGGCCGGAGGACGTTCCAGGTCGTCCGGACACGCACCGTCGAATGGAGGATTTAGTCCGGAATTATAGCATGGGTTTTTTTGAATGGAATAAAATTTAGAAAATAGTGAAAAGAGGGGAGGTGGCCTTTTTTTTGTGTAGAATCATGGGGTTCCATCCTAAAAGGAGAAGAGACATGATGACGATCGCTCTTTTGGTGCTGTCCAATATCTTTATGACCTTTGCCTGGTACGGACATCTCAAGTTCAAGGATCAGCCGCTCTGGGCGGTGATCCTGGTGAGCTGGGGGATCGCCTTCTTCGAATATTGTCTGATGGTCCCCGCCAACCGCTGGGGGTCCGGGACATTCTCGACGGTCCAGCTCAAGACCATCCAGGAGGTCATTACGCTTTTGGTCTTTTGCGGATTCTCCGTCCTGTATCTGCGTGAGCCGTTCCGGTGGAATTATCTTTTGGGGTTCGTTCTGATCGTCGCGGCCGTCTTTGTGATCTTCAAGAAGTGGTGAGGGAGTGATGCCGGATATCTGGGATGCGATCATTGTCGGGGCGGGGGCTGCGGGCCTGATCGCCGCTGCGGAGCTGGGGGGCAAGGACCGCCGGGTCCTGGTCCTGGAGGGCCAGAAGCGTCCGGCCAGGAAACTTCTGATCACCGGAGGCGGACGCTGCAATCTGACGAACGCATCCGTCGGTGCGGAAGATTACACGACGCGTGATCCCCGGACCCTTCGCCATGTCCTTCAGGTCTTTCCGCCGCAGAAGGCGGTCTCTTTCTTTGAACGGGCCGGTGTCGCGCTCGTTTGCGAGGAGGACGGGAAATATTTCACGGCCGACGGGCGTGCCGGACAGATCGTCGACGCCTTGATGAACGCGGCGGTCGGGGCCGGGGCGCGCGTCTTGTGCGAGGCGCCGGTCCTCGATATTTCTTTTCAGGCCGGCATTTTCCATGTCCGCGCAGGGGCGGGGGTGTTCTCTGCCCGCGCCGTTCTTGTTGGGACCGGAGGTCTGTCCTATCCCTCCACGGGATCGACGGGGGCCGGTTTTGAGATCGCGCGCCGGTTCGGCCACACTCTTGTCGCTCCTGCGCCGGGGCTTGTGCCGCTCTTGACCCGGGACAAGGCTTACGCCATGCTCGCAGGACTGACCCTCTCGGTGCGGCTCAGTCTTTGGTCGGGCGGCAAGAAAACGGGAGAGCGTTCCGGGAGTTTTCTCTTTACGCACGAAGGATTCAGCGGTCCCGTGGCGTTGGAAATGGGGGGCGACTGGGAGCGTGCGTCCCGGGACCGAAAGGTCACGGCCGATCTTGTTCCCGCGATCCCATCGGATGAGATCGAGAGGGTCCTGATGGATGATGCTTCCCGTGCCGGGATCTTCGCGCGGCTGTCGGGTGTGATCCCCCGGAGACTTGCGGGATTCCTGGTCGAGCAGGCTCGGATCAACGTCGAGGGGCCTGCCAATCTTCTGCGCCGGGAGGACAGGAAAAGGGTCCTGGGACTCTTGAAGGAGCAGGATCTTTCGGTCCGCGCCACGGCAGGTTTTGACAAGGCTGAGATCACGACAGGCGGCGTGGACCTTCGGGAACTTCACGGCGCGACCCTGGAATCGCGTAAACAGTCCGGGCTTTTCTTCGCTGGAGAGGTCCTGGACGTTGCAGGGCGCGTCGGCGGGTTCAATCTCCAGTGGGCCTGGGCTTCGGGGGTCGCGGCCGCGCAGGGGATCTTGAGGAGTAAGAAATAGGGACAAGGGACAGGTGACACGGAGAAGGCCGATGTCTTCCGTGTCACTTGTCCCTTGTTACTTGTCACGAAAAATGGCGTCTTATCTCGAGCGCAGGGTTTTTCCTCGCATAGAGCCATCTGGAAATAAAAAACGCTCTCTTGTTCCCCTTTACAGCAGATCGCTCGCCAGTTCCGCCAGCTCGCTCCGTTCGCCCTTCTCGAGGAAGATGTGGGTGTAGATCTTCTGGCCCTGCATCTTGTCGATGAGATAGCTCAATCCGTTCGAATAGATGTCGAGATACGGATGGTCGATCTGGAAGATGTCGCCGGTGAAGACCATCTTGGTGTTCTCACCCGCGCGCGTGATGATCGTCTTCATCTCGTGAGGTGTCAGGTTCTGCGCCTCATCGACGATAAAATAGGTGTCGACCAAAGACCGCCCGCGGATGTAGGCCAAAGGCGCGATCACGAGCTTCTCTTCATCGAGCATCTTTTGGAATTTCTTCCCGCGGCGTTCGGGGCTTTCGATCGTCTTGTCCTGGATCACGCCGAGATTGTCGTAGAGGGGCTGCATGTAGGGGCCGATTTTCTCATCCACGCTCCCCGGAAGGAATCCGAGGTCCCGGTTGGAGAGGGCGACGATGGGCCGTGCCAGGAAGACCTGTTTGTAGTTGTCGCGCCGTTCAAGGGCCGCGGCGAGCGCGAGAAGCGTTTTTCCCGTCCCCGCCTTTCCTGAGACGGTCACCAGCCGGATGTTCTCATCCAAAAGCGCGTGGAGCGCAAAGGCCTGTTCCACGTTGCGCGGTTTGATCCCCGAGGCATTGACCTTGGTGACGTGCTTGATCATCATGTCCTGCGGGTCCACGGATCCCAGGGCGGAGGATTCCTTGTTGCGCGCGACCACATATTCGTTCGGCAGGAATTTCCGGCGGGAATGGAACATCTTGGGAGGAACCCCGGCCTTGTCGTGGATCAGCTTGTCGATGACGCTCCTGGAGACGTTCTCCTCGAAGCGGTAGCCTTTGTAGATCGTGGAGATGTCCTTCACATGGTCGGTGCGGTAATCCTCGGCCTTGAGCCGGACCGATTTCGCCTTGACCCGGAGGTTCACGTCTTTGGTGACCAGGACCACTTCGCGCGTCGGCTGTTCCTTGGAGAGGGTGTAGGCGGTGTTGAGGATCCGGTGGTCCGGGGTCCCTTCGTCGAAATTGGGCTTGAGGTCCGGGTGGAATTTCCGTGTCAGGCGGATCGAGAGGGTCCCTTTGTTCTTCCCGATCGGAACCCCTCCGTTAAAGATCCCGTCGGAGGTGATCTTGTCGATCTCTTTGAGGAAATGCCGGGCCTGGAAATTGAGGGTCTCGTTCCCCTTTTTGAACTTGTCGAGCTCTTCGATCACCGTGATGGGGATCGCCACATCGTGTTCGTCGAATTCGTAGATGCAGGAGGCGTCGTGCAGGATGACGTTGGTGTCGAGGACGAAAAGTTTTGTCTTTTTTTCAGGCATGATGGGGTCCTGTTGGTAGGATAGTAAAAGGTTTCGGCCGCTCTTCAATTATAGGGGACGACGGAGTGAGGACAATCGTTTTTCGAAAAATCCGAAAGGTTTCTCGTGCCGTGTTCGGCGCGATCTTGATGGCGTCCTCCTTCGGCGGATGCTCCGGGCCCGGGCCGGGGCTCGAGGCGCCGGGGGGGTCTGTGGCGATCCTTTCCGGGGCCGACCCGTCGGGCACATCCTGGATGCTGCCACAGATGGAACGCCTCGTCTTTCGCGTCAAGTGGCTGTCGATCCCGGCCGGGGAGATCATCAGCGAGATCAAGGGCGTCGAGACGCTGCGGGGACGTCCCGTCTACCGGATCGAGGTGACGGCCCGCACGACAGGAATCTGTTCGGCCCTTTATCGGGTCGAGGACCGGTATGTCTCCTATCTCGACGTTGAGAGACTGCATACGCTCCGCCATGAGGTGCACCGTCGCGAGGGAGGGTATGAAAAGGATGCGGTCACGGATTTCGATCAGGAAGGTCATGTGGCGCATTTTGTCAGTGCGACCGACGGATCAGAGAAGACGTTTTCTGTCCCTCCGGATGTGCAGGACACGATCACCGCGGCGTATGTGGCGCGCTTGAGGGAAATGGCCCCCGGGGTCTCCTATGAGATCCCGGTCTGTAACAGCGAGAAGAATTACCAGGTCTTTCTGGTCGCCTCCCGCAGGTCCTCCCTCCGGGTGCCGGGGGTGGGAGAGCGGGAGGTGGTCCTTATCCGTCCCTACGCTCGATTGGGGACTGAAGAGGTGAAAGAGGGCCGGATGAGCGGACATATTGATGCCGGTCCGGGGCATATTCCGTATCTCATTGTGATCAAAGCCCCTGTCTTTACCAAAGTTACGGCATCTCTGGATCCGGAGAGGTCTTCCTTTTCCGTTCCGGGACTTTCACCGTAACTTGTTTTTTCTCTAATAAATATGCTATATTTGGTCCCGGAGGGGACGGGTAGGTCTATGAATTCACCGGAACTGGATAGAAGATCCCATGTGCGGATCAAGCAGTATCTTGATCTGGCGATCGGCCGTCATGCCTCGGACCTTCATTTGGCGGTCGGGCGTCCGCCTATTTACCGCATCCAGGGGGTCCTGACCCCGATGGACCTCCCGCCTTTTGAGGAGTCCTACCTTCAGGATGTGATCTATGAGATGCTCACCGAACGGCAGAAGGCGCAGTTCGAGGAGACCCGCGATCTCGATTTCTCGTACTATTATTCCAACGATTTCTATTTCCGCGTGAACGTGCACCTTGAGAAGGGGCACATCGCCATGACGATCCGCATCATGCCCAGCCTCATGAAATCCCTCGAGCAGTTGGGGGTGCCTCTTGTGGCCAAGGACCTGGCCATGCGTCGGGCCGGGTTTTTCCTCATCGTTGGGCGTGCCGGGATGGGCAAGACGACGACCATGGTGCATCTCGTCGAGTATATCAACCAGAACCGCCAGGCCAAGATCATCACCGTCGAGGATCCGATCGAATTCGTTTTTCAATCCAAACGCAGTCTGATCGTTCAGCGTGAGGTGGGGAGCGACACCGTGTCGTTCGGGTCGGGCCTCAAGCATGCGCTTCGTCAGGACCCGGATGTGGTCGTCGTAGGTGAGATGCGGGACCTGGATTCCATCTCGATGGCGCTCACCGCGGCCGAGACGGGGCACCTTGTGATCGCCACCCTCCATTCGCCGGACACCATTGAGGCGATCAATCGCATCATTGACGTTTATCCCGGGGACAAGCAGAACCAGATCCGCGTGCAGTTGGCCGAGAACCTCCTCGCCGTCGTGGGGCAGAACCTTCTGCCGGAACGTCACGGGACCGGCCGTGTCCTGTCCTCCGAGGTCCTGGTCGCGAATCTCGCGGTCCGCAATCTCATCCGCCGCAACTCGCTGGCCGAGATCCGCGGGCAGATGGAGACCGGCCGGGAGGGGATGCAGACCATGGAACAGTCTTTGTCCGATCTTTATCGTCGCGGCCTCATCACCGAGGAGGTCGCACGGTCACATGCCAAATATCCCTCAATGCTCAAGCTGCAGGCTTGAGCAACAGGGAGAGACCCGCCGTCCTTTCATCCCCGATCTTTTTGGTAACCCCCGGTTCTGTCTCTCCTCTTTTGTGTTATAGTGACACTGTTTCTTTTGTTCAAAAGGGGGAGGATATGAAGAGAGTTCTGTTTTGGGTGATGATGACTTTTTTTGCCGCTCCACTTTTCGCGCAAGAGGACATGCAGCTTCTCGGCGGAGGGGTCGTGATCTCTCAAAGTCCCTATCGCGGGGTCGGGACGACCGCGCAGCCGGTCCCGATCGCCAAGCTCGAGAGCCATGGGTTCTATGTGAAGGGGGTCGAGGCCGGATATGTTTTTTATGACCGCGACACGTTGCGCGCGAGGGTGTTGGTCGCGCCCCGGTTCATGGGATACAGTTCGGATGACAGCACGGCCCTGAACGGTATGGAGGACCGGGAGATGTCCTTTGACGGGGGCTTGGGGCTGGATTATGATCTGGCGTTCCTTCCGGGGATCACGCTCGGCACCAGGGTCTCTCAGGATATCTCCTCCCGGCACGACGGGACGGAAGTGCAGATGGCCTTCTCGCATGAGTTCTCTTCAAAGTATTTTCGTCTCACTCCGTCGGTAGGGGCGCGGTTCCAGTCCGGGGATATGATCGATTATTACTACGGGGTCCTTCCCGGTGAGACGCGCGCGGACCGGGCCGCGTATGCTCCGGAAGGCGCGCTCAATTATTTCGGGGATGTGACCTTTGCCTTTGGGATCCATCGGCGCGTGATCGTCCTGACACGCCTGGGCGTGGAGCGGCTTGACTCCGAGATCAGAAAGAGCCCGATCGTGGACGAGGATATCCTCGTGAACGGTGTCGTGGGCGTGACCTGGAGGTTTTGATGGGCAAGGGAAGTCCGAACAATCGCCAGAAGGATGTGGCCCGGATGTTAAGGACCCTCAATGCCTGCAGGGGCATGCAGGGTGTAAAGTCTGCGTCCTTGGGCCGACAAAACCGCAAGGGGCGATGAGCGGCGGCGCGGGCATGAAATATCGCTTGCGACCCGTTTCGGCCGTCGATATAATCCCTTACATCAATCTTGAAGGAGGTCGATTATGGGTGCGAGCGTGAAGGTGGACGAGTCGAATTTTCAGGCGGAAGTCCTGTCCTCTCCGGTCCCTGTTCTCGTCGATTTCTGGGCCGAGTGGTGCGGCCCCTGCCGGATGGTCCTCCCGATCGTGGAGGAGATCGCCGTTGAGATGGCCGGAAAGGCCAAGGTCTGCAAGGTGAATGTGGATGAGGCGCCGGGTCTGGCCGCCCAGTTCAATGTCATGTCCATTCCGACTCTCCTGATCTTCAAGAACGGCGAGGCTGTGGACCAGATGCTCGGCGCGCTGCCGAAGACCAAGCTTCTTGAGAAACTGAAAGCCCATCTTTGATCCGAGGATGGTCCATGAATCATCAGAGGTTTTATGTTGATCACATTCTGTAAGGCCAAGATCGCGCATGCGCGCGTCACCCAGGCGGAACTCTACTACGAGGGAAGCATCACGATCGATGAGTCCCTCATCAAGGCCGTCGGGATCCTGCCCGGAGAGAAGGTCGAGATCTTCAACATCAATAACGGAGCCAGGCTTGAGACCTATGTCATTGCCGGAAAGGCCGGATCAGGACAGATCTGCCTGAATGGTCCTGCGGCCCGCATGGGGTATGTGGGGGACCGTCTCATCATCGTCAGCTATGCCCTGGTGACGCCCGAGGAGGCGCAGGGCATGAGGATCCGCTCCGTTCATCTGGACGATGCCAACAAAATTAAAGCTTAGATATTACGGCGACCCGGTCCTGCGGCGGGCGGCAAGACCCGTCAAGAGCGTGGGGCCGGCCGAGCGGCTTCTCATCCGTGAGATGATCCAGGCCATGTACGCCTTTGACGGGGTGGGGCTGGCGGCCAATCAGGTCGGGATCGAGGAGCAGATCTTTGTCGCCGATGCCGGAGAGGGGCCTTTCGCGGTCATCAATCCGGAGTTCCTTTCTTATTCCAGGAAGAAGACGGTCCTGGAGGAAGGGTGTCTGAGTTTCCCCGGGATCCGGATCAATGTCGCCCGGCCTGAGACGGCCCGTGTCCGGTATCTTGACGAGAACGGAAGGTCTCAGGAGCGGGAGGTCTCGGGGTTCTTGGCCAAGATCTTTCAGCACGAGTCGGACCACCTCTTTGCGCGGATGATCGTGGACCATGCCAGCAAGGCGGAACTGGAGAAGTACAGGGAGGCGCTGAAGGCCTTGGAAGAACGGGGGCGGAAACAGGCCCCCCGGAGAAGGTCCCATGAGTGAGTGCGGTTGCGGGGCCCAGAGACGTCTTCCGGAGTGGTTCCGTCAGGAGATCCCCGACGCTGTCGCTCTCGGAGAGATGCGGACCCTTCTTCAGGAGACCCGGCTTCATACGGTCTGCGAGGGGGCGCGGTGTCCGAATCTCGGCGAATGCTGGGCCGAGAGGACCGCGACCTTCATGATCCTGGGCCAGTCTTGTTCTCGAGGCTGTCATTTTTGTGCGGTGCCTCACGGCACGGGCGCGATCGTGGACGACGAGGAGCCCCTCTTTGTTGCGGATGCGGTCCACCGTCTGGGATTGCGTTATGTGGTGATCACCTCGGTCACCCGGGACGATCTTCCCGACGGGGGCGCGAACCATTTTGCCAGGACGGTGCGGGCGCTTCGGCAACGTATCGTTGGGATCGGGGTTGAACTTCTGATCCCGGACTTCCAGGGAGATGCCGATCTTCTGCGGATTGTGGCCGAGGCGGAGCCGGATGTGGTGGGGCACAATATTGAGACGGTCCGTCGTCTGTCACCTGTGGTGCGCTCGGGGGCGGAACACGACCGCTCCCTGTCGGTCCTGAGAACATTGCGGCATCAGATGAAGGCCGGAAAGGTCAAGTCAGGCCTGATGGTCGGGATGGGGGAGACCGACCAAGAGGTCCTTGCGACACTGCGCGAGCTTCGCGAGGCGGGCTGTGAGATCGTGACGATCGGCCAGTATCTGGCCCCGACGAGAGGCGCGCGTCATGTAAAGGTGGATCGTTTTGTCGATCCCGGGACGTTCGAGATGTACCGACGGGAAGGCGAGCGGATGGGGTTCTCCTTCATTCATTCCGGGCCGCTGGTGAGGAGTTCGTATCTCGCCGAGCAGGCTTTTCGCGCGTGCGCGGGAAAAGAGACGTGATGACACAAAAGGTCAAGGACCTCCTGTCTTTTGCCCTTCGGGCGATCATCAGCGGCGGGCTTTTGTGGTGGATCTTTTCCATGGTCAACTGGCCCGATACGATCGCGGCTCTCCGTGAGGCGGACCTGAAGCTGATCGTTGCGGCCTTTGTCATCCATGCGCTGATCCATCTTGTTCTTTTGTGGCGCTGGCAGCTCTTTATGGATGCGTTGAGCTTCCGGGCCCCCTTTGGCCAGGTCTGCCGTTATTTTTTCATTGGTCTTTTTTGCAATCTGTTCCTCCCGACGTCGATAGGCGGAGACCTGATCAAGGCCTATGGTCTGGCGCGCAATGCCGGACAGAAGCCCAAGGTCTATGCGTCGGTCGTCCTTGACCGTTTGAGCGGGTTCGGGGGGCTTGTGGTCGTTGCGCTCGTCGGATATGTGCTCGGGAGCACGATCATCGATGCGCCATCGGTGATCGTTCCGATCGCGCTCCTGACGGGTCTTTCGCTCGTGGTGGGATTCATGCTTTTTCATGAGCCGACCTACACCTTCTTTTGCGGGATCTTTCGTCCCTTTCCCCGCCTTCACAAGGCGCTCATGGACATGCATATGGATGTGGTCTTGATGAAGGGGCGCAAGCGTACGGCCCTGGGGTGCCTTTTGGTGTCCTGCGTCACTCAGGCGGTGGCCGGGTATATGTATTACCTGATCGCCGTTGCGCTTCATCAGGAGGCGCATCTTCTGCATTTCATGATCTTTGCGCCGATCGTCTGTGCAGTGTCCTTTCTTCCGTCGATCGGAGGTCTCGGATTCCGGGAGTTCGGCTGGGCGTATCTTTTGGACAAGGTGGGCGTGAGCCAGGGCATCGCGGTGGGTCTCAGCCTGATCGGATTCCTTTTTGTCATCATTGTGGGCGTTTTCGGCGGGATCCTTTATGTCACGACAATTTCTCATCGACGGGTACAATGTGATCCGTCGAAAGACATTTCTGGAGAGGGCGACCCTCGAGGATGAGCGCGAGGCACTGGTGCGGTTCCTGAGCGAGCGCCGCCCCCAGGGAAGTCCCCGGAACACGGTCACTGTCGTCTTCGACGGGCAAGAGGATGTGTTCGGGATGCCCCGCGGCGGCGACATCGCCGTCGTTTTTTCCCGCGGGGAGTCGGCGGATGATGTGATCAAGCGGATGGTCGAGGGATCCCCTGATCCCCGGGGGGTCACGCTCGTGACCGATGACCGGGACCTGGCGGCCTTTTGTCGAGCGCAGGGAGCGGAGGTCAAGGGTGTCGCGGAGTTCTTGGGCCGGGTGTTGCGCGGCTCAACCAGAGGATCGGCGCGCAGCGTCCGGAAAGAGCCGTCTTCAAAGACGATCTCTTCGGTGTTCGCGCATCGGGTGAACCAGGAGCTTTGGGGGATCTGGGGATCGCGCGATCCACGCAAGAAAAAGACGTGAGACCGGTTTATGGCGGTAATAAAAGCGTTCGGTGACACCATCGGTTCTTTTGGGCGGGCGGTGATCTTTCTGGGGGAGATCGCGGGGTGTATCCTCCGGGGAAAGATCCGCTGGCGTCTGGTCGCGGAGCAGGTCTTTGAGCAGGGGGTTCAGTCCCTTTTGATCGTTCTCCTGGCGGCGTTCGCCTCCGGCGCGGTCCTGGCCATGCAGGGCCAGGTCATGATGGAACGCTTTGGTGCCAAGGAGTTCATCGCCCAGCTGGTCGCGCTTTCTCTGGTCCGGGAGCTCGGGCCCATCTTCACGGCCCTGGTCTTTTCCGGAAAATCCGGGGCCGGTATGGCCGCCGAGCTGGGGACCATGAGCGTGAACAATCAGATCGCCGCCACCCGCACGATGGGGGTCGATCCCGTCGAGTTCCTGGTGGTGCCCAGGGTCGTGGCGTGCCTCATCGCGCTCCCGGTCCTTGTGGTCCTGGCGGAGATCGTGGGGATCCTAGGGGGATATGTCATCGGGGTCTATGAAGCGGGAGTTCCGTCGGCCTACTACTGGACGCAGACGATCAACTCCATCGGGTTCGTGGATTTCTTCAGCGGATTCATCAAGGTGTTCTTTTTCGCCGGGTTGATCGGCTGGGTCTGTGCGTTCCAGGGTTTTTTTACCGGCGGCGGATCGCTGGGTGTAGGACGGCATACAACGATCGCGGTCGCGTTCTGTTATGTGGGGGTCATAGTGTCGAATACGGTCCTCACCAAGATGATCCTTATGTTCTGGGGGTACTGATGATGAACAGAGTCATGACAGGTTTTTTGATCGGCGGTCTTCTTTGTTGTGTCGGCTGTGCCGGGGTATCGTTGCGTTCTTCCTCTGACAGGACCTCCAGTCTGTTGAGCGAGCCGCAGTGGATCCGGGACGGGCGCCCGGTCCTTTTTGAAGGGGAGCCCTGGTTCCCGACGGATGATGTCGAGAATCTTCTGGACAGCGAGGTCTATCGCGTTTTTGAAGATCAGGGAGTTCCGTTCTTTGTCGAAGAGACAGATGTGAGGCCCTGGGCGAGACTTTATACGCGTTTCTCCAAGGACCGGTACCGTGCGTTCGAAAAAAGATGATCCGGGTCGAGGAACTTCACAAGAGTTTTAACGGGCAGAGCGTGCTCGACGGCGTCTCGTTCTCGATCGAGCGGGGGGAGGTCGTGACCTTCCTGGGGTTGAGCGGGACGGGAAAGAGCGTCCTGTTGCTCCATCTGATCGGTCTGCTGAGCCCGGACCGGGGGCGGATCGTGATCGACGGAACGGACATCACGCGCCTTTCGGAGCGGGAGCTGTTGGCGTTCCGCCGGCAGGTGGGGTACCTTTTTCAGGAGAGCGCGCTCTATGATTTTATGACCGTCGAGGATAATCTGGCCTTTCCTCTGGAGGAGCACACCGATCTTTCCGATGCGCAGCGTCGGGACAAGGTGCGGGAATATCTGGCCATGGTCGATATGGAAGGCGCGGGAGGAAGATATCCGTCCGAACTTTCCGGAGGGATGCGCAAAAGAGTGGCCTTGGCCCGGGCGCTCATCCTGGGGGCCAAGGTGCTTTTATGTGACGAGCCCACGTCGGGTCTGGATCCGGTGCGCAGTCGGGATATCTCGGTCGTGATCCGGGACCTGTCGCGGAGAACAGGGACCACGACGGTGATCACATCGCATGATGTGGCCAATTCGTTCCGGATCTCGGACCGGGTCTTTGTGCTCGACAAGGGACGGGTCGTCGCCCAGGGGACAGAGGACGATATCCGCGGATCACAGGTTGAACTCGTGCGGGAACTGGTGGGGTAGATATGGCACAAAATCATCATTTGAAGAATCTGATGGCAGCTCTCTTTTTCTTTCTCGGCCTGGCCGCCTTTCTGGGGATCATCCTTTTCATCGGTGTGCGCCAGGGGCTGGCCGAGCCTCGGTTCCGGGTGACCGCCCTTTTTGATCAGGTCGGCGGACTGATCGTCGGGGCGCCTGTCCGCCTTTCGGGTGTGACGGTGGGAAGCGTCCGGGATATTTCCTTCCTTGAAGAGGAGGTTTTGGAACGAGCGGTCCGGGTGGATCTGGAATTGTATCGCCGCTTCAGGGGCCAGATCGCGCGATCGACGAGGATCGCGGTTCTGACCGAAGGGGTCTTGGGGTCCAAGTATATTGAGATCAGCCGCAAGCCGGGGGAAGGTCTTTTGGACCTTGAGGCGCCCGTCCTGGGGGAGCCGATGCTGGATGTCTATGATCTGGCCGAGGTCCTGGAGTCAACGGCCGGGTCGTTCCAGGATGCGGCGGAGGGGATCAGTACCACGATCGAGGAGGTCGAGGATATTTCCCGAAAGACCAAACGGCTTATGGACCGTATCGAGCGGCGGGTGATCGAAGGGAATCTGTTCAAGGTTTTTTAGGAAAGGCCGCGGGATGCTGGATCCGCCCTATCGTTGTTCAGGGTGAAAGGCGGCGGTTCTTCCCCGGAAAGAAGAAAGGACGAGGGCGTGTTTGTTTTGTCAAACTTCCTGTTGGCGTGTGCCCAAGGGCTTAACGCGATCCTCACTATTTATTCCTGGATCATCATCGTGCGCGCGCTCATCAGCTGGGTGAGCCCGGACCCCTTTAATCCGATCGTCCGATTCCTTGTACAGACGACCGAGCCGGTCCTGGACCCGATCCGTCGCAGGCTTCCGGTCATGCCGATCGATCTGTCGCCGGTCATTGTCCTTCTTTTTCTCATGTTCCTTCGTTCGTTCCTGGTCCGGACCCTGCTCGAGATTGCCGTTCAGGTGCGCTGAAGCAAGGCTCATGGAAAACACCTTGCCAAGTAAAGTCTTTTAGAGTATATAGAGGTGTTTAAAAAGGGAGGCAGATATGGGACTTTTCTTGTGTTCTCTTGTTTCGTTGGCCGCATGGATCTATGGAATTCTGGTCTTGGCGCGCGGGATTACGATCTGGGTCAAGGCCGATCAACAGCAGCCGGGGGTCCAGTTCCTGGTCAAGGCGACGGAGCCGCTTCTGGCGCCGGTGCGTGGTCTTTTCCCCAATATGACATTTGATATTTCCCCGATCATTGTCCTGGTCGGGATCGCAATCGCGGAAAGGATCCTGATCATGCTTTTTGCCGGGATCTTTTTTGCGGCCTAAGGGACACGAAAGGAAGGACCATGTTCGATCAGATGAAGAAAATGATGGAGCTGAAGAAGCAGGCGGACCAGCTCAAGCGTGAGCTGGAGAAGATCGTCCTCGAGTACAGCGAGGTCCGGGGGCTCAAGATCCGCCTGAACGGGGCCCAGATGTTCCAGTCGATCGAGATCGATGAATCCTGGCTTGCGCCGCAGCAGAAGGCGCGCTTCCAGGTGGAACTGGTCAAGGCCGTGAACATGGCGATCAAGAAGTCGCAGAAAGAAGCTGCGATCCAGATGCAGAGGTCCGGG
>JAAYZZ010000031.1 GCA_012514595.1 Elusimicrobiota bacterium | reverse complement strand
TTCTCCCAGGAGATGGATCCCGAAAAGGCCATCGAGACCTATCGCAACATCATAGCCGCCTCTCCGCAGTTGAGGCGGGATGCCCTGGTCCGGATCGGGAAGGTCCACCGGCGCATGAAGGCGTATGATGCCGAGATCAAGGCTTATGAAGATGCCCTTCAGGCTCCGCCGGGAGAAACGGGCGTCAAAAATGCGGAATTGCAGTTCCTGATCGCGGACACCTATGAGATAATGAATCTGCGAGACAAGGCCCTGGAGGCGTATTTCAAGGTGCCTTATCTTTATCCCCAGGAGACATCCTGGGGCGTGAAGGCCTATCTTCGGGTCGGAAAAATTTACGAGAACCAGGAGGACTGGGACAAGGCCGTGACCGCATATCAGAAGGTCGCGGACATGAACGTCGAGGAATCGAAGTTCGCCCTGGAGCGTCTGGACTGGGTCTCCCAGAACAGAGGAAAATAATCGGCGGGAGGAATGAAGGAGGTCGTATGTCCATTACCGAGATGAGTCCCTGGCAGCTGTTCCTGAAAGGCGGGCCGATCATGTGGCCCATCCTTTTGTGTTCCATCTTTGCGTGCGCGATCGTGATCGAAAAGGCGATCTTTTTCTTTCTGATCGACAAGGAGGATGTCCGTCTCCTCAAGGAGAAGGTGTTCGCCTCTGTCCACCGTCGGGATATCAAGGCGGCGGTGGCGGCCTGTGAGGCCTCCAAGGCGCCCCTGGCGCGGATCCTGAAGGCGGGGCTCCTCAAGCACAACAAGGGACGCGAGGACATCAAGGAGGCGATGGAGGAGGCCAGTCAGTTCGAGGTTCCCGTGCTCGAGAAACGCCTTCCGGCGCTGGGCACGATCGGGAACATCGCACCCTTGCTGGGGCTTTTGGGAACGGTGACCGGGATGACCGCCTCGTTCCATACGATCCAGGTCAGGGCCGCGGCCATGAACCCGGTGACGCCTGGAGATATTGCCGGAGGGATCTGGGAGGCCCTTTTGACGACGGTGGCGGGGCTGGTCGTCGCGATACCGACCTTTGTGGCGTACAACTATTTCATCAGCCGGGTGAACAAGACGACCCTCCAGATGGAGAAGGGGGCGGCGGACCTTGTGCATCTTCTGACCCAGGTGACAGAGACCGCGGCGTGAGAGCATAGGGGGCATCTGTGAACTTCAGGAAGAACATCAAGTCCACCAGGACATTCGCGATCGATCTGACGCCTTTGATCGACGTCATCTTTCAGCTGATCATTTTCTTCATGCTCTCCTCCTCCTTCACGACGCCTACGGCGATCGACGTGAAGCTTCCGAAGGCGGTCACGAGCGATGCGGTCAACGATGACAATATGATCATCGTGATCTCGAGCGAGAACATCATTTATCATAACAACGGGGTCATTACGATCGATGAGCTCAGGGAGCTTCTGGGCCGCCCCTATAACCGCAAGCGGCCTGTCCTGATCAAGGCCGACCGCCGCGCATCCGTCGGGAGGATCGTGGATGTGTGGGACATCGGGCGGCATCTGGGTATTGAGCGCATCAATATCGCGACCGATCAGGAGGAGTGATCCCGGCAGGGGAGGACGAGATGTTCTGGCGGGCGATCCTCGGAGCTGTGACGGTCCATCTTCTGGCTCTTTTTCTTTTTGTTGTGACCTGGGCGGGAACGCCGGAGGATTACCTCATCGACCTGTCTTTCCTCGGAGGGGTCCTGAGCCCCCGCGAGGTGGTTCCCCAGGACCGGAGCGCTGCCGTGGATCTTGAGGCGGGGCCCCTGGACGTATCCGTCGGGAGAGATCCGGTCATGATCGCCCCCCGGATCCAGAGAGGGATCCAGGTTGAAAAGCCTGCGGGGATCGCGGGTCCGGCAGCTTTTCCCGATGCCCTTCCGCTCAAGTTCGCGACCGAGAGGGTGGATCCTCCTGGTGCGACGGAAGGACGCGAAGGGGGGAGGGGATTGCCCGGGATCCCGGAGCCTGAGCCGGTCCGGTTGAGGAGATTGTCAGAGCCATGATCCGTGCAGATCTGAAAGTGCTGATCGCGGGAGGTTTTCTTTTCTTCGTCGGGACATGGGGTCTTGTATCGCTTTTTTCCTTTCTGCGCGGATGGAGGAGAAGGGAAACGGCCTCCCAGGGGAATTTCAGGAATTGTCCCTATTGTGCCAGTGTTTTCGAGGATTTTGGTTCGGAAGACATCATCCGTTGCCCGGAATGCCAGAGCCTAATGGAGGTGGGAGATGCTGCAAGGACGGAAAAATAGAGGGATCGTTCTTCTTTTTGCCTTGGTCTTCATGATCGTGATGACGATCATGGTGCTGGGGGCTATCAGCCGGAACACCAGTCAGGCCATTTCGATCGAAAAACAGGTCCAGCGCATCCAGGCCGAAAGCGTTGCCCAGGGGGTTCTTTGGGAGGCCTATGCGAATCTGCAGGCCGGGGCTGCGCTGGTGGATCAGACCGTTACGATCAATGGACGTTCGTTCACGGTTGATGTCAACAGGACAGGGGCCGATGTAGACATTAAAGTGGATTATTAAATTTTTAATAGAAATAGAAAAATATGAATATGGCTTTGACAGGGGCGTATTCATCGGCTTAAATAGATACTATGGCGATCAAGAATAAGAGGATCGGTCTTTTTTGGGGGGATGAGGGGATCGCCCTCGTCGAGGTCGCAAAAGACCAGGCGAGCGCGGTTTCCTGGGTTTCGTTCTCCTCCCTGGAGAGGGATCCTCTCGTGGGGATCGAGAGCATCCTTCAGGATGCCAGGCTTCCTGAATTGATCAATTCGGCGGTCCGTGGCGCAAAGTTTTCGACCTTGGATACCGCGTTCTCCCTTCCGGCGAAAGATGTCATCATCCGTTGGTTCGTCCTTCCGTGGATGAAGCCGCATGAGATCCAGTCTGTTGTCACCTTTGAGGCGAAGAAGTACCTGCCGTTCCCTATCGAGCAATTGTCTTACACCTATCATCCGATCACCTTCTCGAAAGACGGGATGCGGCATATCGGGATCTCCTTTGTCGCGATCCGCAAGGATGTCCTGGCTTCGTATACCAATGTCCTGACCCAGGCGGGTCTCAATGTGATCTACAGCGAAGTGCCGTCTGTGAGTCTTGTCCGGTCGCTGATCCATCGTCATGCGATCGACGCCCAAAAAGTGACCGCAGTTCTCCAGATGGGGCAGGAACACGGAGAGGTCATCGTCACCTCACAGGGGTGCGTGAAGTTCGTGAGGGATTTTAAACTCACGGTTGGCGGAGAGGGGATGCCTTCTCCGGCGATGGATGACATGGGGCCCGGCTCCCTTTTGCAGGCCAAGGCCCTCAGTGAAATGAGAATGTCCCTCGACTTTCTGGCCCGGCAGCGTTCAGATATCGAGCCGTCGACCCTCGTGGTCCTGACCGCGGGACCGGGGAGCGCGACCTGGTCGTCTTTGGGGGAGGACCTCCATCTTCCGGTCAAGACCGTGGATGTGACCACTCTTGTAGAGAAGAATCAGGCGTTGGGGACAGATCATCTGTGCGCTTTTGGGGCCGCGCTTTCCGGGAGCGTCCCTTCTGTTATCGATCTTGATCTTCAGCAGGAACTGGCCGAGAAGCCTGTTCAGGCGGGAAAAACAACGGTCCCCTCCGGGTTTTCTCGGCAGATGGCGGCCTACATCGGCGCTATGGTTCTCGCCGGGGGCATCCTGGGAGGCGGCTGGATCTGGTCTGCGAGCACGATCAACGAAAAGCAGGCCGAAGTCAACATGATCACCCAGGGCTTGGGGACCTTTGCCGATTCTGATACAGAGGCGCTCCGCGCCAAGGCGCTCCAAGAAAGACGGAAGACCGCAGCCATCAAGTCGCTTTCTTTCCGCAGCGATCTGGCGCCGTTCATTTCCCGGATCGTTCAGGCCCTGCCCGAAGGTCTTTGGTTCAACGACATCCGGGTGGTTTCCCGGGAGAGTGTGGCCAACGCTTCCGATGCGGGAGAAGGCGAGGCCTTGTATCAGCCGGTGGATGCAAAAACAGAGCTTTTGATCAGCGGAAATGCCTATCTGGAGGATGCGGGATTGGAATTTCAGAGGATCAACGAATTCGTGGATGCTCTCAAGGCGGATGAAACGTTCTCGAAGAAATTCACGGATATCAAGCTGGAGCAGCTGGAGCGGGGCAGTATCGAAGGATTTCCGGTCACAACATTCACGGTCCAATGCAAGTAACGAAATATGGCGACACCGCAGCAGCCGGCCTTTAAGCCGGGACAGTTCAAGATGAAGATCCCCTCGGCGCCCGGAGGCGGTGCCCCTTCCTCGGGAGGGGCCGGCCTTGACAAGGCGCGAGAGTGGGTCAACGAGCACAAGATCGAATCTCTGTGCATCGCCGTGGCCGGCGCCTTTCTCTTTGCGGCCTATCTTGTGGTGTCCGGCGCGG
>JAAYZZ010000030.1 GCA_012514595.1 Elusimicrobiota bacterium | reverse complement strand
TGACCTTCAGGGCTTTATCGGCCTGCTGCTGATCATACAGGGTCCCCACATCCTCGACGTTGGTGTTGACCGCAAGGATCAGGAGGTTCTGGAACAGCATGGCCGTTATGGTTTCCTTGCCCGTATCCTTCTTGGCCTTGCGGGGGACCGGCACATCGAGATGGGCGATCACATCCACGGCATCCCCGGGATTGAGAAGGCCGCCAACAGCGCCCAATGAATCAATGAGAACCGTCACCGCGCGCTTGCCCTTCGGCGTCTTGAGCGCCAGGGACGGTTTCTTGACCGGCCCCTTGTTCTCCACAACGACAGGCCTGGCCTGCTGTGCGGCGGTCCGGGCCGCATCCTCCGCGGCCTTCTTGGCGCTGGCCTCGATCTTCTTCATCTCCTGATGGAGCGCGGCCATCTGTTTCTCGTATTCCTGCTCCTTGGCCTTCTGCGCCTGCTGATATTCCACGGCCAGGCGCTGCGTCTCGTTCTGCACCTGGGAGGTCACATACTGTCCGACCATTCCGACGGCAATGATCCCGACGACGATCGCCGCGGCCAAAATGAGCACCTGCCTCATGTTCTCCTGATTGAGAGGGATCATGCCTTTATCTCCTATTTTTCAAGCAATGCGGCATTGACCTTGACCTGTATTTTCTGGGCCGCAGCGTCCAGCGCCCCCAGGACCGCCTCCTGCTGCTTCTGGGCGGTCAACCCCTGAATGAGATCTTCCTTGACCTCCTCAAAGGAAACCTTGTCCCCGCCGCGAACGTCGTCGACCTTCACGAGATAATACCCCTCAGGGCCCTGGAACACCGCGGAAGGGCTGCCCTTGCTCAATCCTTCGATCGCCTTCTGCATCTGCTCGAACGGCGCCTCGGCCAGAAACCCAAGGTCTCCGCCGTTGGCCGCGGTCTTGCCCTTGGAGCGGGCCTTGGCCGTGTCCGCAAAACTGGCCCCCTGCAGGACCTGAACAAGGATATCCTTGGCCTCGGCTTCCGTCGGGACCACGATCTCCCGCAGCTGCTTCTCCACGGGCCTTACGAACAGTTCCGTATTGGCATCATAGTAATCCCGCGCATCCTTCTCGGTAGCCGCAATGTCCTTGGTCAGGTCTGAGACCAGCCCCTGAACAATGATATTGTTCTCGAAATCACGGACCGCATCGCGCACGTCCTTGCTCTTGTCCAGACCCTTGGCCCGCGCCTCCTGGACCAGAAGCTGCTGACGGATGAGCTCATCGACGATCATCTGCTTGGTCTCCAGGTTCTTATCGTCAAAATCAGGGACCACCTTCTTGACCGCGTCTATCCTCTGGTTGAACTCATCCATGGTCAGCGTCCAATCGCCGACCTTCGCGATCACTCCGTCAGGAAGAGGGGTGTCCTTGTCCGCAACGGCCTGCGCCGCAGGAGCGGCAGGAGCCTCCGCTTGAGGTTTGGCGCGAACAGGCTTTTTGGGGACCAGGACATCGCACCCGCTCAACACAACGGCCAGAAGGATCACACAGCAGAACCCGATGAAAGCATGGACCTTATTCATAACAAGCCTCCAATATTTTACATTTACTTTTTTAGTATAGTAATCAGCGTCTCTTTAGACAAGACTATCTTCGGAATTCTTACACCATCCCCTGAACAGCGGCCCGCTCTGCCTCAAGCTCCTGGGTCGTTTCCCGGATCAGTCCGCTCGCGGCCTCGGGGATCTGAAGACCTGGAACAACCGAACAGCGAACCCCATCGCTGCGAACAGGGAACCCGGCGATCAACCCTTCGGGGACGCCATATTCTCCCCGGGAAACCAGCGCGACCGAGAAAAAATCTCCCGGAGGGGTCGGCCGGGTCACGGCCCGGACCGTCTCAATGATCCCGTTCGCAGCCGACGCCGCCGAAGAAAGCCCCCGGACCTTGATGATCTCGGCCCCGCGCTTTCGGACCGAATCCAGGAACTGGGTCCGCAGCCAGTTCTCGTCAGGGATCGCCGCGGTCGCCGCAAGACCATTGACTGTCGCATGATAAAAATCAGGGAACTGGGTCGCCGAATGATTCCCCCAGACCGCGACATTCCGGACCGCGCCGACCCCCACTCCGGCCTTCTGGGCCAAAAGAGCCCTGGCGCGGGTCTCATCCAGCATCATCATGGCAAAAATATTTCGCGGATCGAGACTCTTTGCCTTTTCCTTAATAATCAAAGCATTGGTGTTACAAGGATTCCCGACGACCAGAACACGGCAGCTCTTCTTCGCGGCCGCGTCAAGCGCAGCGCCCTGCGCCAAAAAGACCCCGGCATTGATCCGTAAAAGGTCTCCCCTCTCCATCCCGGCCTTGCGGGGGACCGCGCCGACCAGGATGGCCCAGTCCGCCTCCTCAAACGCCACGGCCGCCTGGTCCGTGATCGTGACCTTTTTAAGAAGAGGGAACGCGCAATCCTCCAGTTCCATCTGCACCCCTTTGAGCGCGCCCATGGCCGCAGGAAGCTCCAGAAGAGAAAGTTCAACGGGGACATTGCCCCCGAACATCTCTCCTGATGCGATCCGAAAGACCAACGCATATCCGATCTGCCCCGCCGCCCCTGTCACAGCTACTTTTACTGCCTGAGATGCCACATCCCCTCCTTGGTTCAGACCATATTCACGAATCGCCGTTCGCTCAGGAACATCTCCAGAGATCGAACGGTCTGCTCTGCCTTGCGTGCCACCGCCTCCTGCGTATTGAACGCATTGTGCGGGGTCAGGATCACATTGTCCATCATCTTGAGCTGATACACCTCGTTCACCACAGGATTGTAACCACCCGGGGACCGGAGACTTCCGGCGATCACAACCTCATCAGAAAACACATCGAGCCCAACCCCGCCCAGCCGCTCCTCCTGCATCAGGCGCAAGAGAACAGGCACCGGCGTGATCTCCCCCCGCGCCACATTGATGATCAGGGGTTTCTGCTCGTTGGAGGCAAGTATCTCGCGCGTCAGCATCCCCCGTGTCTCCTCCGTCAGCGGGACCGCAAAAAAGACGACCTCGGCCCAGGCCATCCCCTCTTCAAAAGACACATAGGTCATTTCGCGCTTGGGCGCAATATCCACGCCCCGAACTTCCATCCCCAAAGCCTCCAGGATCCCGGCGATCTCGCTGCCGATCCTTCCCACGCCCACCACCAGCGCCCGACGGCCCTTGGCCTCGCGGCCCGTCAGACCATTGCGGTCGAACACATCGAACTGGGTCTGCTGAAGCGGGAGTTTCCGCAAAAGCACCATCATGAAAAGAACGGCCTGCTCGGCCACGGCGCGGGAACAGTAATCTTCAAGATATCCGCAGGGAAGGTCCTCTCCAGATGCGGCGCGATACGAAACAAGATGGTCGAACCCGGTCGTGCGCGAGAGGATCCCGTCAAGAAGCGGGCCCCAGTCAGGGGGGATCACAGATTGTGTGCGGACGGAAATAAGGGCAGCCAGCGGGGTCTTGTGACGGGTCTCCTGGATGGTCTGCGGCGTGAACCCAGCGATCACCGACGGAGGAAGGCGCTGTTCCAGGGCCCCCTGCTCCTCGGCAAAGGCCTCGTAGAACATCACATCCATTTTTCCTCCTTCAAAAAAGAGCGACCCCAACGGGATTTGAACCCGTGTTACAAGCTTGAAAAGCTCGTGTCCTGACCAGACTAGACGATGGGGTCGAAAAAAACGCCCTTATTATATTTCCACGTCGGAAGGCGTCAAGGAGAAAGACCTCGAAGGTCCTGCCTTTTATTCTCCTTCCTCCTCCTCACGCGCGACCACGGTCGCGATCGAGGCCAGGGCGTCTCCCTGCTCCAAAGAAACCAACCGCACGCCCACCGAGCTGCGTCCGGTCAGGCGAACGTCCTTGGGAGTGCAGCGGATGATCGCGCCCTGTTTGGTCACGGCCATCATCTCATCCTCCTCGTGGACCTCCAAGATCCCCACAACATCCCCGTTCTTGGGCGTGCATTTCAGGTTGATGATCCCCTTGCCTCCGCGCGACTGGATCCGGTAATCCTCGAACTTCGAACGCTTGGCGAACCCGAGCGAGGAACACGTCAAAAGGGTGCTTCCCGTCTTATCCACATCCGGCGGGAACACGACCATCCCGACAACAACATCACCCTTCGAAAGGCTGATGCCCCGCACGCCGCGCGCCGCGCGTCCCATATCGCGGATCTGGGAATCCTGGAACCGCAAGGCCTTGCCCTGACGGGTCGCGAGAAGAACGTGCTGTTTCCCGTCAGAGAGAGCGACGCCGATCAGATTATCCCCCTTATCGAGCGAGATGCCGATGATCCCGCCTTTGCGCGGATTGCTATAGGCCGACAGGTTCGTCTTTTTGATCGTGCCTTGCGCGGTCGCCATAAAGACGGACTGCGTGTCATTGAACTCCTTGACGGCGACGATCGCGCTGATGGCCTCATCGTTCGCGAACGACAAAAGATTCACGATGGCCTTGCCCTTGGCCTGACGTGAGGCGACCGGGATCTCATAGACCTTCAGCCACCGCACGATGCCCTTGTTGGAGAAGATCAGAAGATAGTCCTTCGAGGAGGCGACAAAAAGCCGCTCCACAAAATCCTCTTCCTTCGTCGTCATGCCTGTGACGCCCTTGCCGCCCCGCCTCTGCTTGCGGTAGGCCTGGACGGGCGTGCGCTTCACATATCCGGTATTCGTGATCGTGATCGCCATATCCTCTTCGGCGATCAGGTCCTCCATCTCGATCTCCTCCGCCTTCCCAGCGATCTCCGTGCGGCGTTCATCCCCGAAATTCTCCTTGAGGGCCAGAAGCTCTTTCTTGACGATCGCGTCGACTTTTTTTGGGTCCGCGAGAATGGCGCGGTATTCCTCAATGGCCTTCAGAAGCGCCTTGTACTCCTCCTCGATCTTCTCTCTCTCAAGTCCCGTCAGCTTCTGGAGCTGCATCTCGAGAATGGCCTGGGCCTGGATCTCGGTCAGCCCGAACTTCTTCATGAGCGCGACCTTGGCCTCGGGCGTCGAGCGGGACTTCTTGATCGTCTGGATGATATCGTCGATATTCTCGAGCGCGATCCTCAGGCCTTCAAGGATATGCGCCCGGCGGAGCGCCTTGTCGAGATCGAACTGCGTCCGGCGTCTCACAACGACCCGGCGGTGCTCCAGGTAATGCGTCATGAGCTGCTTGAGATTGAGCACCTTGGGGCTGTTGTTGACGAGCGCCAGGTTGATGATGCCGAAGGTGGTCTCAAGCTGCGTATGCTTGAAAAGATAATTGAGGACGATCTGGGCCTCGACATCACGCCTCAATTCGATCACGATCCGGATGCCGTCCTTGTCCGATTCGTCGCGGAGGTCCGTGATCCCCTCCACGCTCTTGTTCTGCACCAGGTCCGCGATCGCGGAAATGAGGTTCGCCTTGTTGACCTGGTAAGGGATCTCGCTGATGATGATGAAATCCTTGCCGTTCTTCTGCCTCTCGATCCCGGCGCGCGCCCTGAGCGTGATCTTGCCCCGGCCTGTCGTATAGGCGTCCTTAATCCCCTCGCGTCCGCAGATGATCCCTCCCGTCGGGAAATCAGGGCCCTTCACATGCTTCATCAGGTCCTTGATCTCGATCTCGGGATCCTCGATCACATCCACGATCCCGTCCACGACCTCGGTCAGATTGTGGGGGGCCATGTTCGTCGCCATTCCGACCGCGATCCCGCTCGACCCGTTCACCAGAAGATTCGGCATGGCCGACGGAAGGATCGAAGGCTCTTCTAACGTGGCATCAAAGTTCGGCGAGAAGTCGACGGTATCCTTATCAATGTCCGCCAGCATGCTCTCGGAGATCCTGGCCATCCGCGCCTCGGTGTAACGCATCGCGGCCGCCGCGTCCCCGTCAACAGAACCGAAGTTCCCCTGTCCATCGACCAACGGATACCGCAGGGAGAATTCCTGCACCATGCGGACCATCGTCTCGTAGACCGCGGAATCCCCGTGCGGATGGTATTTTCCAAGCACTTCCCCGACGATACGCGCGCTCTTTTTATAGGCCTTGCTGTGCTCGAGATGCAGCTCCTTCATCGCGTAAAGAATACGACGATGGACCGGCTTCAATCCGTCGCGCACATCCGGCAGCGCTCGCCCGACGATAACGCTCATCGAATACTAGAGATAGGAATTCCTCATCTCCTCTTCGATGGGAACCGGCACGACCCTTTCCTTCTTGGTGAAATCCTTCATGATCCCTGACACCTTTCTTTAAATATCAAGATCGCGCACCAAGTGCGCGTTGGATTCAATGAACTCCCGGCGGGGCGCGACCTCGTCGCCCATCAGCATGGTAAAGGTCTTGTCTGCCTCCACCGCGTCCTCCAGGGACACCTGAAGCAGCGTGCGCCTGTCCGGATCCATGGTCGTTTCCCACAACTGTTGCGGGTTCATCTCCCCGAGACCCTTGTACCGCTGGATATGCATGCCCTTCTGCGCATTTTGCTTCACATATCCCAACACCTCCCGCAAGGAGAACAGTTCCTTCTCGTCCTTCTCCTCTGCGATCGCAAAGCGCGGCTTCAATGTCTTGGCCTTTTTCTTCCCCTTGTCCTTGGCCAAAAGGGTCTCCTCGCTGACCTCTTCCTCTTTCTCGAAAAGGTCGAGGGCCAGTCCATGTTCTTCAAGGACCTCCTCGATCCCTCGCAAGTCCTCGGATTCAAAAAGCTCGAGATATTCCGTCTCCACGTCGTTCTTGGTGATCTCGGCGAGCTCCTTGTCATCATAAACAAAAACAGTCCCGCTGTTCTCGTTCACGACATATCGGGGGAACTCCCGGCGTTTGGCATCATAACGACCAATATAGTCCTTGAAGTCAACGCCCTTCTTTTGGAGTTTCTCGATGATCTTCTCAAGCTCCACAAGCGCCTCGAGGATAACCTTGAGCTGGGCCGCGGTATAGGTCTTCTTCCCGTCGATAACGGTCAGCTTGATCCCCTCGGTACCCAGGTCCAGGATCAGGGCGTTCATCTCCTTCTCCGTCTGGATATACTCCTCGCGCTTGCCGCGGGAGATCTTGTACAGGGGCGGCTGGGCGATATAGACATTGCCGCCATCAATGAGCGGTTTCAGCTGTCGATAGAACAGCGTCAAAAGCAGGGTGCGGATGTGAGATCCATCGACGTCCGCGTCGCACATGATGACCAGTTTCTGATAGCGGAGCTTCTCGTGATTGAACTCGTCCCCCACGCCGGTCCCCAGGGCCGTGATGATGGTACGGATCTCCTCGTTCGACAAGATCTTGTCGAGCCGCGCCTTTTCAATATTGAGGATCTTTCCTTTCAGCGGAAGGATGGCCTGGAACGTCCGGTCCCGGCCCTGCTTGGCGGATCCTCCGGCGGAATCACCCTCGACGAGATAAAGCTCGCAGAGCGCGGGATCCCGCTGCGAACAATCGGCCAACTTCCCAGGGAGACCGCCTCCCTCCAGGGCCCCTTTTCGCCGGGTCAGCTCGCGGGCCTTGCGTGCGGCCTCTCGTGCTCGCGAGGCCAGGATGACCTTCTCGATGATCTTGTTCCCGACAGAGGGGTTTTCCTCAAAAAACGCGGTCAGCGCCTCGAGGGTCAGAGATGCGACGAGCCCCTCCACCTCGGAATTCCCCAGTTTGGTCTTGGTCTGTCCCTCGAACTGCGGAAAGGGGATCTTGCAGCTGATCACCGCCGACAGTCCCTCGCGTGTATCATCGCCGCTGATGCTCTCCCCGTCTTTCAGCGCCTTTTTTCCCTTGGCATAATTGTTGATCGCGCGCGTCAGGGCCGAACGGAACCCGCTCAAATGCGTCCCGCCTTCTATCGTATTGATGTTGTTGGCATACGTGAAAACGTTCTCGTTATACCCGTCGGTGTACTGAAGGGCGACCTCAATATCGATGTTCTCCTTGTTCCCCGTAAAATAAACGACCTTGTTATGCAAGGGCTGCTTGTTGTGCGTCATATCCTCGACGAAGGAAATGATCCCGCCCTTGAAAAAAAAGACCGTCTCTTTCTCCTTGCCCGCGCGCCTGTCCGTTAATTTGATCGAAAGGCCCTTATTAAGGAAGGCCAGCTCGCGTAGACGTTTCGCGAGAATGTCATACTGAAGAGAGGTCGTCTGCTTGAAGATCTGCGGGTCTGGCATAAAGGTCACCTTGGTCCCGCTCTTTTTTGTTTTCCCGATGACGGAAAGTTTTGTCACGGGCCTGCCACGCTCATATCGCTGATGATGGATCTTCTCGTCGCGTTTGACCTCGACCTCGAGCCATGCCGACAGGGCGTTCACACAGCTCACGCCCACACCGTGAAGACCTCCGGAAACCTTGTAGGAATCTTTATCGAACTTCCCGCCGGAATGAAGGACCGTCAGAACGACCTCGACGGCCGGCCGCTTCTCCTTCTCATGCATATCGACCGGGATCCCGCGGCCGTCATCGATGATCGAACAGGATTCGTTCTCGTTGATCACGACCTCAATGGTCTGGCAGTATCCGGCTAAGGCCTCGTCGACAGAATTGTCCACAACCTCATACACCAAATGATGGAGCCCGCGCGTCCCGGTATCCCCGATGTACATGGCGGGACGCATCCGGACCGCCTCCAGCCCCTCAAGGACCTGAATATGGGAGGCATCATACTGCGTACTCTTTTTTGTCTCTGGAACGTCCTTATTCTTGGTCATGTGTCTTTCCCTATCTTAAAAACAATGTTGATCACTTCCGGGCAATCTTTCTGGATCCCGCTCAACAGCGTCTGACGACGCATCCGCATCACAAACAACCTGGCCGGTGAATCGACATGGACCAGGAGTGTCCCGTCCCGGAACCCGCCGATCCGCGTCCCTTTCGGATCCTGTCCGGCCACTTTCCTCCAGGCCGCTTCCACCGAGACCTGGCGGGCCGGGTCCACACATTGGATCCTGGCGATCACTTGCGGTAAAAGATCCTGCAATAACCGGGGAGGATTCTTCTTGTCCACCATTACAACCGCATGGGCAGGGCCAGATAAAGATAGTCTTCCTTGCGGATCACACAAGGCTTGTCGGGCCCGAACAGTTCCAATTCCACGGTCTCATCCGCCAGATTCTTCAACACATCGATCAGATACTGCGGATTGAATCCGATCGCCATCTCGCTGCCATTAAAGGCGACCGCCATCTCTTCCCGCGATTCTCCAACGTCCGGGGTTGTTTTGGATACGATGAGCTTATCCTTGAAGATCTCGAATTTGATCGCCTGAAAATCAGGGGTCGCCAGCAAGTTCGCCCGACGGATCGCGGCCAATAACTGTTCCTTATTCACCATGATCTTGGGGGCGGCGGTCTTGGGAATGACCTGAACATAATTAGGGAAATCCCCTTCAATGATCCGGGTCGAGATCAGGATCCCGTCGAGAGAAAACATCACCTGGTTCATCCCGGCGACAAAAACGATCTCACCTTCTTCCTTCAGATTCCTGTTGATCTCCTGGACCGCCTTGATCGGAAGGATCACGGAAAGCTCTTTCGCAGCCTCTTGCGCCAATGTCTTTTCAATTTTGGCCAACCGCCGCCCATCCGTCGCCACGATCCTGATCGTCTTTCCTTTCACCTCCATGAGAACCCCATTAAGAACATAGCGCGATTCTTCATGAGAAACCGCAAAGGATGTCATACGGAACATTTCCTTCAACTCGGCCTGTTTCAAACGGACAGCTTCTTTATCCTTGAACTCCTGGAACTTTGGGAAATCCTCTTTAGGAAGACCAAGAATCTTGGTTTTAAAACTGCCGCATTCCACTTCGATCTGATTGTTCTTGCGGGCATAGACCGTCACATCCCCTTCCGGGAGTTCCCGAACAATTTCTGAAAATCTTTTGGCCGGGATCGTGATGGCCCCGTCTTCCACAACCTCCGCGGATTTTTCACATGAAATTCCTATATCAAGATCTGTTGTATACATTCTTAAATGATGTTGCTTGGTTTCCAAAAGCATATTGGCCAGGATTGGAAGAGTGGCTTTTGGAGAAACAACATTCTGAACAACCTGGATACCAGCCAAAAGATCTTGTTTAGCGATCTTGATCTTCATCATTCACCTCTGCTTTGAGACTATCTTTTCAAAAAAGATAGTCGTTTTAATAGTATGTCCTGTGGATATGTGGATGATCTGTTAAATGCCCTATATGATTGCAGATAAAAAGGTTTTATTTGTGATTCATTTGTGATTTTTTAAGGACTAAGTGTTCAAAACGGTGGTTAATTTTTCAATAATATATTTCATTTCATTGTTGCTGTGAATTCTTTCCTCGATTTTTTTGCAGGCGTGTAGGACGGTGGTGTGATCTTTTCCGCCAAAGGCGTTCCCTATTTCAGGAAGGGAATGTTTGGTGAATCGGCGGGTGAGATACATGGCAATCTGTCGGGGCACCGCGATATTCTGTGTCTTTTTAGAGGAACGCAGGTCGTTCAGGGAAAGCCGGAAATGGTCGATCACGGCCTGTTGAACCATTTCGATACTGATAATCTTGACCGATTCTTTCAAGAGGTCTTTGAGGACCATACGGGTCATTTCGAGGGTGATGGGTTGGTCCTCAATCCGGGATTTGGCAAAGACGCGGATGAGGGTACCTTCCAGTTCCCGGATGTTCGTTTTGATATTTTCAGCGATGAAATAGATCACATCGTCGGGGATCCGGACGCCCGCCATGTCCACTTTTTTGCGAAGGATCGCAACGCGCGTTTCATAATCCGGCGGCTGGATATCGGCGATGAGCCCCATGCTGAAGCGTGTGACCAGGCGTTCCTGAAGGTCGGGGATCTCACGCGGCGGCCGATCAGAGGTGAAGATCAGCTGTTTGTGATTGTTGTGGAGCGTATTAAAGGTGTGGAAGAATTCTTCCTGTGTGGATTCTTTCCCGGCGATGAAGTGGATGTCATCGATCAGAAGGATGTCGATATTGCGATAGCGTTGGCGGAAATCGTTGGCCGAGCGGAACCGGATCGCCTCGATGAGCTCGTTGGTGAAGGTCTCGGATGTCAGATAACAACAGGAGAGGTGCGGTTTTTTCTGAAGAATATGATTGGCGATCGATTGGATCAGATGCGTTTTTCCCAGGCCGCTCTGTCCATAGATGAACAAGGGATTATATGTTTTGGCCGGCTCGTCGGCCACGCGTTGTCCGGCGGCGGCGGCGAAGCGGTTGGATTGGCCTATGACAAAGGTATCGAATGTGAATTGTGAGTTGAGGTTCGCTGCCCGTGTGGGGGTGACGGGGCGCGAACCCGCCGGGGCGGGCCCCGCGGTCTTTGGGATCTCGAGCGTCACAGGAGTAAAAGGAACGGCAGAGACCACGATCTCGACGGAGACATCTCCCCTGCCCTGTTTTTCCAGGGCGCCCGTGATGTGTTGAAGAAAACGGTCCGAGATCCAGTTCTTGAAGAATTCGTCGGGGACTTCCAGAAAAAGGCGGGAATTGTCCTGTGTTCTGGCATGGACATGGGCGAACCACTGCTGATACGAGGATTCGCCGATCTGTTCCTTAATATCGATCTGGGCGTTTTGCCAGGATGTTGAAAGATCCGTCATGAGTTCCGTCGGGTGTGAACCCCTTTAGGGTCTTAAGTTTCTATATCACAACAGGTTACAGAACAATAGAAAAGTTTTCAACAGGTTATCCACAGGAGGTTTCTTTCGGGAAATGCGATCAAATCATTTGATAAGAAGACCCATCCACGGCAGGCCTGTGAAAATTTTTGTCCCATTATAACAAAGCCCCCCCTTTCTTCAATCATATTTTTAAAGGGCATCCATCGCAGATGTGCTCTGCGCAGGGTTTGCGTTCCCAAAGGCGGCCCTCTTTTTGAGATATCTGCGATGCGCTTGACTTCAAAAGGCCCTGTGTTATAATCTGCCCATTATGAAAAAGACATTAAAGACACCTACCAAGATCAAGGGCAAAAAACTTCACGGTTTCCGTCGGAGAATGAAGACATCGGATGGCCGCAAGGTTCTCAAGAACCGGCGCGCCAAGGGCCGTTCCCGCTTGGCGAAATAACGCGTCTTTCCCTCTGGTCACCAGGAACACGATCCCATGGCCAAGTTTTTGTGCCATTTTTTTCGCCTGTATCAGGGGCTGTTCCGTCCGCTCCTGCCGCGTGCGTGTCGGTTCCATCCCTCCTGTTCAGATTACGCCATCGAGGCTGTTCAGAAATACGGAGCCGCTAAAGGTAGCTGGCTTTCGTTCCGTCGCATCCTTAAATGCTCTCCCCTGCATCCCGGGGGATATGACCCCGTAAGGTAACATCATGGAAAAAAGACTGTTCATTGCCGTAGCTCTCTCCTTTCTCGTCCTTTTCTTGTTCCAGCCAAAGGCAGTAAAAGACAATAAGAATCAACCTGTTGATAATAAAACGGTTGCGGTTGTCGATAAAAAACAGGCCGAACTCCAGGTCTCCCCGTCCCCGCACAGTCCTTTGTCCGTAGAAGATCCGAGGGATCGGGTCGAGGTGGAGGCCAACGGCCGAAAGATCGTTTTTTCTCGGCGGGGAGGAAGCATCTCTTCCCTGCGCCTGGACGCATATGATCATGATCTGGTGGTCGGAGAGATCGCGGGTCTTCCGGAGCTGGATGGGCGGGTTTTTGATCTTAAGACGGTTTCTTTGACGGAATATTGGATGCAGTCCTTGGGAGACGATCTGGAGGTCGTCAAGAAATATGATCTCTCCGATTCGCTGAACATCCGCATTGCGATTGAAATTTCAAACAAAAAGAGCGAGCCCGTTCTCGTCGGAAGAACACAGAACTTTTTAGAAATAGACGCATCCAGTTTGGACAAAAATCAAAATAAATCAGACTGGACATTGTTTGAATATGCAATAAAAACAGAAAAGAAAATTTTTAGAAAAAACAATGCACATTCTTTTTCCGATAAATGGAATAAGGAATGGAGCTCTTCGACGAGATGGATCGGGTTTAGGGATCGATATTTTGCAGTGATCGTGGCGCCCCAAAAGGACAGCCAAAAGGCATTCTCTAAATATATCGACGAGAAACGGATTGTTCTTGGGGGAGAAGCGGACGGGATCGAGATCCTCCCGGGTCAAAAAGCGTCTTTGGATTTTGTTATTTATGCGGGGCCTCAAGACCCCAAGAGCCTCAAGGCTGCGGGAGAGGGGTTTGAGGAGATCATGGTTTTTAGTGACTGGGGCTGGTTGGATGCGATTGCAAAGGCCATTTATTGGCTCTTGTTTTTCTGTCATAACATATTGCAATCATGGGGCTTGTGTATAATATTTGTTAGTCTTTTCGTTTATTCTTGTTTGTATCCTCTTACAATGAAGAGCCTTGTTTCGATGAGAAAGATGCAGACTCTTCAGCCAAAGATCGCGGAAATAAAAAAGGCGCACGAGAAAGATCCCCAGAAGATGAACC
>JAAYZZ010000238.1 GCA_012514595.1 Elusimicrobiota bacterium | reverse complement strand
CGAGCGCGATGCGCGTCCAAAGAGCCCTGGGCGAGGTGCACAATTATGATGTATGGCTCGGGTTCGTTTCGATCCTGAAAGACAGCTCGGGCCGTGACTGGCATTTCCGTCGGGCCGTGACATTCCTCGACCGGGAGTGCCGTCTGCGTCGCCAGGAGGCCTACCGTGATTTCCTGAAGGTCTGGTCCGGCCTCAAGAAGAGAAAGACCTGGGCGCGCCTGGGCTATTTTGCACTCGACCGTTCCTGATTCTTTTTCGCTGTTCGGCGCCTGCTGGCCCGTGCTTTCTTATGAAAATCGCCCTCCTCTCGGATACTCACGCCAATCTTCCGGCCCTGCGGGCCGTGATCGCCCACGCCCGTCGACAAAATGTGGATGCCTTTTGGCATTTGGGGGATAGCGTCGGGTATAGCCCGTTCCCTCGAGAGACGATCGCGTTCCTCCGCCAGGTCTGCGACAAGCAGATCGTGGGGAACTATGATCTGAAGGTCCTCTCCCCGGTCTTCATCCGGAAGCTGAAGAGGCTCAAAAAGGATCCGGACAAGGTCTTTTCTTTTGTCTGGACCCGGAGGGCCCTGTCTGATGAGGACCGTGCTTTTCTCTCGGGGCTTCCCCGGGTCCTGCGGGTCCGGATCGACGGAAAGAGGATTCTTATGACCCACGGCAGTCCTCGAGGGATCGAGGACCCTTTGACGCCCTGGAGCGCGATCTTCCGTCTTCGGGAGATCGCCCGAGAGGCGAAGGCCGATCTTGTCCTTTGCGGACATACGCATCGGGCCTTTGAGCGACGGGTCGGGCGGACGCTCTTTGTGAATCCCGGAGGCGTGGGCCGGTCGTTCGACGGGGACCCGCGGGCCTCTTACGCGGTCCTGGATATCAGAAAGAAGAAAATTTCTGTCGAGCCGTTCCGGGTTCGGTACGATGCCAAACCCCTGGTGCGCGAGATGCGGGACAGGGGATTCCCTTCGCGTCTGATCGACAGCCTCACGCGGGCCCGCAGCCTTGACGACCTTCAGACGACCCCAGATGCCCGACGGAAAGGGACCCTTCATGCCGCACGGCGTCTGGCACGCCGCTGTCCGGGATCGCAGGGACATTTCGAGCAGGTCCGGCGGTTGGCGTTGTCGCTCTTTGACGGACTATATCCTGGAGATACCTTTGCCCGGGAGCGGTTCTGGCTGGAGATGGCCGCGATTCTTCATGATGTGGGGATGGCCCAGGGTGTTGCCGGGCATCACAAGGCCTCCCGCGATATCATCCTGGGGGCGCGGGGGCTTCCGGTGTCTGATGAAGAGCGCCGGATCATCGCCCTGGTGGCCCGGTATCACCGCCGGGGACTCCCCAGGACCGGGCATGCGTATTATCGGGACCTTTCTTTTGTTCAGCAGGAGATCGTGGCGGCCCTGGCCGCGATCCTGCGGGTCGCGGATGGTCTGGACAGGACCCACCGCTCTGCGGTTCGGGAGGTTCATGTCCATCGGAAGATGGAGGACTGGACCCTCGATGTCTGGGTTCGGGGAGAGGGAGTTGAAGAGCAGAAGGCAGCTCTTCGAAAGGGAGATCTATGGGGGCAGGTGTGGGGGAGCCTGGCCGTGAGGCTTCGGAGCGGGCAGTGACAAAAAAACAGGTTTATTCGTTTTTGAAGGTGTATATTTATTATAGGAGTTTTTATAAGAAGGAGGCATTATGCAGTTAGCAAAGATGATTTTTGTCTTGGGCGTTCTTTTCCTTTCCTCTCTGTCTGTTCTCGCCGAAGAGATCACCCTTTCGACCTATTATCCCGCGCCGGCCGGGGCGTATCAGAAGATGCGCTCGCAGGGGATGTGTGTGGGGACGGGATGCGATGCGGCCACGGTTCCCGGAGAGGGCCTGAAGGTGGTGTCTGGAGGGGCCGCGATCACAGGATCCACGACTATTGATGGGGCCACGACCATTGATGGGGCGACGACCATAAAGAACACCGCAAGGATCGAGGGAACGACGACTATAGCGGCCGATGCCGAGATCACGGGACGAGTTTCTTTGGGGCCGGCAAGTGCTCCGATGACCATTAATCGCGATAACGGAACGGCGACGATCCATGGCCGGACCATTGCGAAGGGCGGCCTGCGTCTTCCCAGAGAGCGCCCCACGAGCCCGGCGAATGGCGATATTTGGATCGAGTGAGAGCTAAGAAGGAGGATCGTGGTTCGTGAGAAAGGTCCCCGATGTCGTGACGATGTGTTATGTGCCGGAGGACAGAGAAGAACGCTGGGAGAGACAAGGAGCTGGCCATGAAAACAAAAGAATATCGCGTGTTTTTAGTGCTGGGCCTTGTTGCCTTCATTCTTTTTGTTTCGGAAACTGCGGCACGGGCGGCCACGTGCACAAACACGGGAACAGGATACCGTCTGTGTCATTCCTGCTCCTGCGATTCGGATGATTGTAATGAAGCAACCGCATCCAATCGCTGTCGGCCTGATGATCCCCCCAATTGTAATTGGCGGGCAAGGAGGTGGAATTTTTGCGGCGGAAGAGATGTTTATAGTGTCCGATATAACAAGAGGGCCTGTACGCGGACCTATACTTGTCCCGATGGCGGCTGTTATTGTCGGAACGGGCTTGGTTACAAGAATATCGGAAGCTGTGGCGGGTCGGCGGCGCCGTCCAGCGAAAGCTGTAGCTATGGAGGGTGTGAAGATTGGTCCGGAGGGTGTACCTATACGGCAACGCGAACACCGGGTTGCGATGCGGG
>JAAYZZ010000237.1 GCA_012514595.1 Elusimicrobiota bacterium | reverse complement strand
CTCGCAACACTGATCCAGGGGTCATCGAGATCGATCAGGGCGTAACGGATGTGCCGCGGGAGGCGGAAGGGACCCCTGCCGTCAAAAAAAGCGCCCTCTCTCATCTTCTCCGAATCCTGAAAATCTTGCGAATAGATCTTGTGAAATGCATAGAGCTCCTCACGAGCTGCCAATACAGGAAGGAATCGGAAGGTCGCGACAACCCCTTCATCCCTGGGGATCTGATGGACGATTCTCCAGATGGCCGGCACGTCGGATATCGTTCCAACGGAAAAGAGCCGGATCTCCCCGGCATAAAGAATGACCCACGCCGCCAGGACGCAGGAAAGGAACATGCGAAAAACTCCTGCATATTGACGAAAAAAGGGACGCCCCAGAACCCTATTCAATAAATTAACGAACGCAACGAACACAAATGGCGCCATCGTCTGTCCGTAATAGTAAAAGGCGGTCTGCTCAAGAAAATTTGAAGAGAGGAGATGTTGAAGAAAGAGGGGCAGCATCGGGACCAAAGCCCCGGGAGAAAGAATGGCGAGAAACAAAGGGCCAAACAAATTAAAGACATATTCCCCTCCCCTCCCCCAGAAAGTTGCCAGAAAAGAGGCTTTCCCTCCCCCCATATTCTCGACAAGAAATGCATATCTAGAAAGAAAGGGGTGGACCGCACTCCCCCGCTGACAAGGGACAAAAAGAAGGACACAAAAAAGGAAATAAGAAAGGCAGAACAAAGAAAAAAGAACAAGAATCCTTCGGTCCCGCTTATTGGCCTGAAGACAGGCCAAGATCGAAAAGAATAAAACAACAAGGGGCATGTTCTCCTTGACCATCAAGAGAAAGATCCCGGAAAGGATCAATCCCCGCACATGGCGACGTCTCAAAGAAAAGAACATCGCCATGATAAGCGGCGGTGCAAAGACCTCATAATTAAACTCATAAAGAAGACCAAATATATTGGGAGGAAAGAAAACAAAAAGGCAAAGGATCCAGAATCCCCACCACCCGCCCAAGAGGTCCTCGGAAAAGCGATAAAGGAGCCAGGCGGCCACAGAAAAGGCAACGGCTTTTAGGACGAGAAGGAGGAGCGCGGAGGGGAACAGCGCGAAAAGAGGAACGAGAAGGAATGAAAGAAAAGCGGCATGATCCCCGAAAAAATTAATGCCAAAAAGAGGAACGAACTGCCCTCCCCTGACCAGATGCCACAGAGCCTGAACATTAAAGGCCAGGTCCCAATCGTAATAATGGAAAGTAAAATATTTGAACGCGAGCAGACCTGTCCAGAAGACCCCGACCACGACACAAAGGATCAAGGCCCTCCGACGCCAGGAATCCGCTTGGGCGCGTCCCTCCATTCTTATTTCTCCTTAGGGGCCTGGAACGCCTCGATCAGGTCCGTAGCCAGGATCCTTGTCTTTTGACGAGAAAGACGGTCCCCTGTCAGGCCGTGGAGATAGGCCCCCTGACGGGCCGAATGGAATTCATCAAGTCCTTGGGCCATCAGGGATGCCACAAGGCCGGTCAGCACATCTCCGCTCCCTGCCGTCGCCAGCTCTGGCCCTCCCGTCCTGTTCACATAGACTTTCCCGTCGGGTGAGGCCACAACGGTCCCCGGACCTTTCAGAACAACCGTGCAACCCCAGTCCTTCGCATACTTCCGCGCAATGGCCCTGCGGTCCTTCCGGATCATTTCCTTCGAAAGGCCTGTCAGTCGCGCCATCTCCCCCGGATGGGGCGTCAGAACCCTCTGACCGCACGCCTTGCGGCCAAGGACCTTTCTCAAAGCCAGCGCGTTCAGGGCATCCGCGTCAACGACCATGGGGAAAGGACACTCCAGATACATCTTCTCGACAAACCTGACCGTTCCGGGCGTGGTGGTCATTCCCGGCCCCAAGGCCACGGCCGAGTAACGCGTCCAGTCTTTCTTGAGAAGATCAAAGGCCCGCAGGGCGACCGTCCCCCGGGAGGTCTCCGGCAAGGGGCGTGTCATGATGACATTGGATATCTTCCCCTGAAGGGTGAGATTGAGGGACCTTGCGACTGCGATCGTCGTCAACCCTGCCCCGGCGCGCATGGCCGACAGCCCCGTGAGGGCGGCAGCCCCCAGCATAGACGGGGATCCGGCCACGACAAGCACATGGCCGAAATCGCCCTTATGGGCATCCTTCCTACGCTTCAACAACCGCGCTGGCAATCGCATAGTAGCGTGTGTGGGATATTGAAAGGTGGATCTTCCCCTGGACCGTCTTTCCCTGGAGATGACAAACCGGCTTCCCGTCGGGATCGTTGAGGACCGTGATATCCTTCCAGGTGAGCGTCCTGTTCCCGA
This sequence comes from Elusimicrobiota bacterium, assembly GCA_012514595.1. Classification (GTDB taxonomy): domain Bacteria; phylum Omnitrophota; class Gorgyraeia; order Zapsychrales; family Fredricksoniimonadaceae; genus JAAYZZ01. The sequence continues at coordinate 1,746 of JAAYZZ010000237.1, read as the reverse complement.
CCGCTTTGTAGATCGCCTCCTTGGCCGCAAAGCGCCCGGCGTAGTGCGGATAGGGAATGACATGGGCCCGGGCATAGGCGATCTCCTCGGGGTTCAGGATCTTTTGCAGGAACCTGTCCCCCCAGGCCTCGACCGCCTCGCGAATGCGGCCGATCTCGATGATGTCAACACCTGTGCCTATGATCATATGAGAATGGCGCGGTCGCCTATTTAACAAGCGCTTTCATTTCCCTCACCGCCCGCTCCAAGCCCACAAAAGCAGCCCGCGAAACGATCGAGTGGCCGATGTTCAACTCATGCATCCCCGAAATACGCGCGATCGGTCGCACATCATGATATTTAAGGCCATGCCCGGCATTCACCACAAGCCCCCTCTGGCAGCCATAGGCCGTCATCCGGACGATCTTTTCCCTTTCCTTCCGTCGGGAATGAACGGTCTTCGCCTGGGCATAGGCCCCGGTATGGATCTCGATGGCCCCCACTCCCAAAGACACAGCCGCATCGATCTGTCGGGGGTCCGGATCAATAAAAAGACTGACAACGATGCCTTCGTCCTTCAGCCGACAACACGTGTTTTGCAGTCTTCGTCCTCCCCTGATGACATCAAGACCTCCCTCTGTCGTCAGCTCCTGACGACGTTCCGGGACAAGGGTCGCCTGGGCCGGCTTCAGACGGCAGGCGATACCGACAATCTCGGGGGCGATCGACATCTCGAGATTAAAGGGGATCTTGAGGACTTTCTTCAGGCGGCGGACATCCTCATCCTGGATATGACGCCTGTCCTCCCGAAGATGCGCGACGATCGAATGGGCCCCGGCCTTCTGGCAGAGAAGAGCGGCCGCGACAGGGTCGGGGTCCCCCTCTCGACGCTGCTGACGAAGGGTCGCAATGTGGTCGATGTTAACTCCAAGGAGAGGCATAGCACTCGAGAGTGAGCGTTGAAAAGAAAAAACTTCCCTTATCGGTGCTTCAGGATCTCGCCATTCACATAGATCCAGGCCACGATGGCGAGCCCCAAGGCAATGATCTTGAGAGACAGGTTATTGAGAAGGATCTTTTTCATGCGTTCTTCTTTCTGTCAGGAGCCGTCGAAAAGAGAAGGGACTTCAGGGCATCCCGAAAGCGCTCACGCCCGGTCACGGGGATGAACCGCCCTTCTGCCGCCAGGGAGATATCCCCCGTCTCCTCGGAGACCAGGACGACGACCGCATCCGTCTGCTCCGTGATTCCCAACGCCGCACGATGGCGGGTCCCGATGATCTTGCTCAAATTCTGATTCTCCGTGAGAGGAAACAAGCACGCCGAGGCCATGATCCTCTGGCCACGAACGATCACTCCTCCATCGTGCATGGGCGAGGCATGCTGAAAAATCGTCTGGACGATCTCGGAAGTGAGGACCGCATCGAGAGCGATCCCGCTGTCGATATAGGGTTTCAGCTGCGCCTCGCGTTCGATCCCGATCAGGCATCCGACCTTTTTCTCGGAGAGCTTGAAGGCCGCATCCTCGATCTCATTGACCAGGGCATCGACCTCGGGCTCACCCAGAAAGACGCGCAAGAGAGTCCCCTGTCCCAGACGGGCAAATCCCTGCCTGAGTTCCTGCTGAAAAATGACGACAAGAGCCAGGACCGAGATGGCGAAGAATTTTGTAAGCATCCAGTTGAGAATGTCGAGCCCCAAGACCTGGGACAAAAGAAAGGCGATCAGAAGATAGGTCATCCCCTTGAGGACCTGAAAAGCCCGGGT
>JAAYZZ010000236.1 GCA_012514595.1 Elusimicrobiota bacterium | reverse complement strand
TGCGCGCGTACATGAGCCCGTATTCGCCGGTAAAACAGTTGGCGTTCCCGCTATTGGCGATAACGGCCCGGGCCTTGCCGGAGCGGATATGGTCCATACAGACGCGGATGGGCGCTGCCTTGACCGTATTGCGCGTAAAGACCGCGGCCGCCGAACACGGCGCGGTCGAACAGACAAGTCCCAGGTCGGGCTTGGCGGATTTCTTGATCCCGGCCCAGAACCCGTTCGCCTTGAATCCCTTGGGGGACGTCACTCCTCCGACGGCCTGAACCTTCATAGAAGCCCCTCCGTCTCGGAAAATCCGCACATGATATTCATGTTCTGTACCGCCTGCCCTGAGGCGCCTTTCACAAGATTATCGATCGCAGAAGTCACAACGAGCATCCTTTTGTCCTCACTGACCGCAAGACCGATGTCGCAAAAATTCGTCCTGACCACATGCCGGATCTCGGGCTGAACTCCCGGGCCGAGCACCCGCACGAACGGCTCGGTCTTGTAGAACTTCCGGTAGAGCTGGTGAAGGGCGGACAAAGAAACATTCTCTTTCATCCCGACGTAAATGGTCTCGAGAATGCCGCTATCGATAGGAAGAAGATGCGGCACGAACGCGATCACCACGGGCCGCTCGGCCATGATCGAAAGATACTGCTCGATCTCGGGCGTATGCTGATGCTGAAGGACCTTGTAGGCCTTGAAGTTCTCATTGACCCCGCAATACATCAAGGCCTCTGTGACCTTCTTCCCCGCGCCGGAAGCCCCGGACTTGGCATCAATGACAACAGAGGCCACATCCCCCGAGTGAAGGGCCATCAGGGGCGCAAGCCCCAGAAGCGCGGCCGTGGGGTAACACCCGGGGTTCGAAAGAAGCTGCGCCTTCTTCACCTTGGCCCGGAACATCTCGGGAAGACCATAGACGGCCTTGCGGAGATTCTTCGGATCCTTATGCTCTCCGTGATACCACTTCTTGTAGAGAGAGGATCTCTTGAGGCGGTAATCCGCGCTCAGGTCCACAACCTTCTTTCCCGCCTTGACAAGAGCTCCGGCGACCTTCATCGACTCCATGTGCGGAAGGGCGAGAAAAACAAGATCGCACGCCTCCACCGCCTGGGCCTGATCATACTTGTGGCAGACCAGAGACGTCCGCCCCAGGAATTCAGGCCAGATCTCATCGACCCTTCCCGTCGTGGAATTGGCCGCGACATAGGTCACCCTCACCTGAGAGTGCCGAAGGAGAATATCAAGAAGGACCTTTCCGGAGAACCCGCTGATCCCGACGATGCCGACCTTGACCATGCGTTATCCTTTTTTATTAGAATAAATAGAAATATGAGATAGATATTAGGAAAAAAAGCCTGCCCCGTCAATAAAACTTTTATTGAAGGACAGGCTTTTTTTGGTCGGGAGGAACAGACCTTCCCGTCGAAGGATCAGCGCTTGACCCACTGGAACTTGCGGCGTGCTCCCTTCTGACCCGGCTTTTTGCGTTCCTTCATGCGGGAATCGCGGGTCAGGAAAGAATTCTTCTTGAGAACAGGTTTTGTGTTCTGGTCAAAAAGGACGAGCGCCCTGGACAGCGCGAGACGCAACGCCCCCGCCTGACCCGTGAGCCCACCGCCCACGATGTTCGCATCAATATCGAACTTGCTGAAAAAATTGGTGTGCTTGAGCGGCGACAGGACGAGGATGCGGTCCGTCTCCCGTGGAAAATAATCCTCGAACTCCCGGTTGTTGACGCTGATCTTTCCTGTTCCGGGCGACATCAGGATGCGGGCGACCGATGTCTTTCTGCGGCCTGTGGCGGAATATTTGACGACTTCGACCATGGACTCTGTCTCCTTCAGTGATTAGACCGCGAGAGGGACCGGCTTCTGCGCCTTGTGCGGATGGTCCGGACCGGCGTACACGAACAGTCGCGTCTTGATACGGTCTGCGAGTTTGGACTTGGGAAGCATTCTCTTGATCGCCAGCTCTAGCACCTTGACCGGACGCTTGTCCAGCATGTCCGAAAGATGCACGCGGCGGATACCGGAGTGATACCCCGTATAACGATCGTAATATTTGTCCGTCATCTTCTTTCCGGTCACCCGGATCTTCTCCGCGTTGACGATGACAACGCTGTCCCCCGTCTCCATGTGAGGCACATAGGTGGGCTTGTTCTTGCCCATGAGGATCTTGGCGACCTTAGTGGCCAGGCGGCCCAGGGTCTTGCCATCAGCGTCGACGAGATAGCATGTTTTCTTGATCTGCTCTTTACCGGGGATCGTGGTCTTCTGTGCGGCCATAACTGCTCTTTTGGTTGTGAATTTTGTGTCTTTTTTATCTCAAATAGAACCCGAGTATATCATCAAAAGCCTGTCTGTCCATAAGAAATTCGTCTGGAACTAGGCGTAAACGACCCTTTCCAGGCACAGCCCCT
>JAAYZZ010000235.1 GCA_012514595.1 Elusimicrobiota bacterium | reverse complement strand
GTTTGAGCACAGTAGCGGCACCGTGTCTCTGGAAGGGGCCGGGACCGTTCTCTCGGGCGCCCAGTCTTTCGGCCGGCTTGTGGTCAATTCCTCGGGGACCTATTCTTTTCTGGAAAGCCTTGCGGCCGCGGATGGTATTGATCTGGAGGGGGGAGAGCTCACCTACTCGTCCGTCCCGATCAGCCACGGGATCCTGACCATCCGTCCCGGGACCGTGACCGGAGAGGCCTTTGAGATCAAGGGAGGGACCCTGACCGGAACGGCCGATCATCTGACCATCGCGGGGGATCTCACGCTCTCCTCGGGGACCTTGACCGCGCCGTCGGCGGCCCTTTCGGTGGAAGGGGATCTCACTATTTCCGGAGGGACATTCGTTCCCGGCACCGGGACGCTCATCCTCTCGGGCACCGAAGATGCCGCGCTGTCCACAGGCCAGGATCTCGGAGATCTTTTCATCAATAACGGACTGGTGGGCTACTGGCGGTTCGATGAGGGGTCCGGGTCCACGGTGCAGGATCTTTCAGGATACGGGAACAATGGAACAATGTATAACATGACCGCCGAGGATTGGGTCAGCGATAAGCCGAAGGTGCGTTTTTCTGATAGTCATGCCCTCGATTTCGACGGATTGAACGACCACATCAGCGTGGGGGGCAGTCGTCTCTTTAAATATCGGGGCGGCGAATTCACGGCGTCGATGTGGGTGAAGAAGTCCTCGGCTGATGCGGATGCTGCTTTCCTGATATCAAAATACTTCAATGCGGCGGGATTGTACCATTATTATCTGTCCATTACCAGCGGCAATGTGCTTCGTTTCTATTTGCGGGGAAATAATTCGATCACCTTTGATCATCCTGTGGCCGTCACGCCGGATGTCTGGCAGCATGTGGCCGTGACCCTGGATGCGGACAGGAATGTGGTCCTTTATCTGAACGGTGTCCCGGCGGCCACCACGCACAACATCACGGACTGGGATCGGGTATATCAGGGGGACCGCAACGGCAGTCTGGTCATAGGGGGCCAGTATGCCTATGGCAACGGATGGGCGGGAAATACGGGGATGTGCTTGCAGGGGAAGATGGATGAGGTGAGGATCTACCAAAGGACCCTTTCATCGGATGAGATCGGACGCCTGGCCGCAGGACGGACGCCGCAGATCTCGGAGAAGAATGTGGCGATATCAGGGGCCGTGGATGTTTCGGGAGATATGACCCTTCACGCCGGGACCCTGACCGCCGATGCGGCCAACCCTCTCACGGTCCTGGGGGCCTGGCGGAACACGGGCGGTGTGTTTGCGCATAACAGCGGCACTGTTTCTCTGACCGGAGAGGGCGAGATCCTCTCCGGCGGCAGCGCGTTCGATACCCTCAGCCAGAATTCGAGCGGCACGTACACGCTCAATGACGATCTCGCAGCGGACACGGTCCTTGAGGTCACCGGAGGCACGCTCACGCAGACCACGGACCTCGAGGCTGTTGCGGTCACAGGCGACATGACCGTGAACGGCGGGACCTACGCGGGCACGGCCAAGGCCTTGGCAGTCGAGGGGGATGTGACCGTGTCTGCCGGGACCTTCACGGCACCTTCCTCGACGCTGATCGCCAACACCCTGACCCATACGGGCGGCGCCTTCAGCGCCAACGGCGGGACCGTGCATCTGTCCTCGAATGAAGGCGAGATCATTGACACATCCGGTGGCACGATCTTCAATGGTCTTTCACTGAACGACGGTCTTCTGGCTTATTGGAAGATGGATGAGGTTGCCTCTCCTTATCAAGATTCGTCAGGGAATGCGCATGATGCTGTGTGGACGGCCTGGCCTCCCGTGCCTTCTGAAGGTCTGACCCGTTTGGATTTTTCCAATCCGCAGTCCGCATATTTCAACGCAGGGAACAACTATGCCTTGAATGCCGGTGATGTTGATGTTGAAAAAGATCTGACGATGTGTGTCTGGATCAAAAGAGATTCAAATTCTGTCAGTCATAGATATCTCAATAAAGAGGGCAGTTATAACTTGAGTTCGGGAGGATCAGGAACGGTCTTCCAGGTTGCCTTAACAACTGAAGAAGGAACTAGTTGGAGAGCGATCGGTTTGGCTGGTCCTATAACGGACTGGCACCATTATTGTGTCACTTACGATGGGGCAGCTGCTGGTTTCTATCGCGATGGCGTGGTTGTAGGTGCTATTTCTGCCGGAGGGGGCGCCATCGGAGGGAGGCTAGTTCAGAACGATAATAACCTGACAATTGGGCATTCCTCCACGTCTCCTTACGCTCTCGATGACCTTCGCATCTACCAGCGTGTTCTTTCCGCCGGTGAGGTCCAGGCGCTGTATGAGGGAAGCGAACTCTTCCATGCGGCACAGACGTATACCCAGAGCGGGGCGCTCGATGTGAACGGCGCCTTCACGCTCTCTGACGGGACCTTTGATGTCTCGGCTTCTCCGTCGGTGAACTATGCGGGCGATATCACTCTCGGGTCCTCTTCCACTTATACCAAGCCCGCGGTCGGGACAACCCTCGATGGGAGTTTGACCTACACGGACATGACAGAGGCGCAGGACTTCGGGGATGTTGTGATCTCATCCGGGACAACCACCTTGGCGTCTAACATGACCGTTGGGGAACTGACGGTCTCGGATGGAACAGGGCTCTCGCCGGTCTCCTACACGCTCGATGTGAAGAACGATCTGACCCTGGGGGCCGCATCAACCCTGACGCCCGGGACCTCGACGATCCGCCTGAGCGGAACCGCGGCCCAGGCCATCACCTCCAACAGCAAGACCTATAGCGCGCTCACCGTCACGAACGTCTCGGCCGGAGGGATCACGTTCGCCGACGGGTTCACCACGACCGACTTCACGGCCCAGGAC
>JAAYZZ010000029.1 GCA_012514595.1 Elusimicrobiota bacterium | reverse complement strand
TTGAGCACCAATGATGTGAAGAAGGTTTCCCTCTACGAGGCGCTGCGTCATCCGAAGGTCCAGGAAATGGTCGAGAGCCGCGGCGGACTGTCCCAGGTCTTCATGACCCCGGCGGAGATCATGGCCCGGATCCGTGGCGGGGAGAGGATCCCGCTGGCCCGCGGGGCCTTCGGACTGTTCCATCTGAAATTTAGCCCCGAACAGCTCTCGTCCTGGTTCGAGGAGGAGTCCGTTCGTCTGGCTCCCGTCCCGGCGATGCCGGTGGTCAATGCCAAGCCGGCGCAGCTGCTTCCTCTCGGGACGGCGGAGGAGTTGAGAGGGACGTTAGATGAGTTTTGGGCCCATAGGGACGGGGAGGGGAATCATTTTGGTGTAGATGCCCGTCGGTTCCGCGGAGCGCTCCCGGAAGGGGCGAGAGGCCTTGCTCCTTTGGAGCGAATTCCCGTCGGGACCGAGGTCCGGGCGCCTTTTGCGGGCCAGGTGGTCTGGGCCGGACCGCTCAGGATCGCGGATCCGTCGCGCGGGGTCGTGGATTACGGGGTGACCTATGTGGTCGAGTCTAAAGTGAACGGCAAGACGATGCAGTGGGGCGTATCCCACATGTTCGATGAGACGGATCAGGCCGATACCCGCGTCGCGCCCGATCAGCGTCTGACGCTCAACGTCGGGGATGTCATCGGGCAGGGCCAGGTGATCGGCCATGCGGGGAATACGGGAAATGCGGTTAAGGGAGAAGTGGCGACCATCCACCTCCAGGGCGCGGATACGTTCTTCGGCGAGAATGTCAGGCTCTATGACATGACGCCCGTCCTTCGTGGCGGTCTGCCGCAGCTGACCGATCATGTGGTCTCCATGGTCGTCGCGCCTGAGGAGATCCCGGTCATCAGTTCCCATGCGATCCCCGATCAGGTGATCGAGTTCGCCCGGACTTCTCTCGAGCACGGCCCGCTGGTGGCCCCGGATGCGGATCTCGTGGCCGAGGCCGGAAAGGCCCTGGCCGGACATATCGATCGCCGCGTCGTGGCAGAGGGCGAGACCATTGAGACGATCGCCCAGGCCGCGGGCATCGCGGTCCAGGACCTTCGCAATTACAACGCTCTGGGTCGGGACGCACAGCCGTCGGCGGGCGCCACGATCCTGATCCCGCGTTACAGCGGTTATGTGGGCGTTGATCGCAGCAACGGACGGATGACAAATATTTATTACGATCTCAAGACCGGCGAGATCCTGGGCTCCTGGACCATCCAGGGCGGCGTGGGCCGCGAGGGCCAGGAGAGCCCCGTCGGGACGTTCAAGGTCTTCGGCAAGGCCGAGAATCCGCTGTATCCTGATCCGCACACTCCCGGCGTCATGATCCATCCTGGAGATGTCCGCTATCCGTATGGTCCGAGCGACCGGAAGAATTTCGTGTTCCCGATCCGCTTCGATGCCCTGACCGGTGCGGATGCCGGGCGTTCGGGCTTTGCGATCCACGACAGCAATGATCCGCAGGGCGGGTCGAGCGGATGCTTCCGGGTCGAGCACAACTTTGCGCTCCTGATGGCCCAATACGGGCTGATCGGCATGCGCGGCGAATCGTTTGCAACCGTCCCAACCCTGGGGGTTGGAGAGCCCGAGGCCCCGGCTGCGACGAATGCCGTTCCGGCCGTGGTCCCTGCCCTTCCGCCGGCCATGGTCCCGTCCAATGAGGTCATGCGGCAGATGGTCTATCAGGGGGCCGAGGCCCGGTTCGATTTTGCCCAGGCCGGCGCGAATGCCTCCGAGATGACACTGGCCCAGGTCATGGCGGCCGGGGATCGAGCGATCCGCGAATATGAGGCGGTCATGGGCTTTATCCTCAAGGCCTTTGGTCTCACGATCACCCGTGCCGAGAAGGCTGCAGACTGGCTGCGGGAGTTCCAGACGCTGTCTTATGAGGAGAAGGCGGCTCAGATCGAGGCTGTTCCGTCGGAAGTGCGCGATCTTCTGGTCGCCATCGAACGTGAGCCGCTCCTGGGCCAGGTCCTGGGTCTTGGCGTTGCGGTCGATGCGGCCGAGACGTCCCGCCAGGTCGGGTCGTCCTTCCGCGCGACCGCCCAGAGCGCGGACAAGGCCATGATGGGCAAGTCCA
>JAAYZZ010000234.1 GCA_012514595.1 Elusimicrobiota bacterium | reverse complement strand
CAAGATCCTTCCCGCGACCAGCCGCATCCTTAAGAAGCACCAAGTGCTCGATCGCCATGAGCGGGATCCTCGTCGTGCCGTATCGTACCCGAACGGCCTTCCGCTCGACATCGGGGAATCGGATCGGCTCATCGACGAACATATCGACCAGACGGAATGGCGCCTTCCGGTTCTGAAAGGAGAACACGACCATGTTCTTCTCGGTCCTCCACCGTTCTCGCATGCGCTCGTCCTGGAACTCCTCCCTGCGGACAGGGACCTTGGGCAGGAACCCGAGCTTCCCCAGGGCGTCAAAGAACCGGCCAAGATTCCCCTTCTCAAGATAGACCATCAGATCAAGATCACCGGTATAACGGGGGAACCCGTGGAGCACGACCGCAACGCCTCCCGCCACGATGTACTTTATCCGCGCGCGGTTGAGAGCTTTAAAGACATCCTCATAAACAAGCATAGCGAAAGTATACCCTTGATCGCCCCGAACTTCCAATCTATTTTAAGAGGGGCCTGATCACTTTCCGCCGTCGGAGACATCGTACAGAAAGACCCCGGCCCCGGGGGCCTCAAAGGAATCGATCTCAGGACCGGCGCCGGAAAAAACCCGGCGAAGAAAGGCCGTGAACTCCGGGGAACAGTGCGACACGATCAGCCACATCCTGCGGGCACCCTTCAAGATCCGGGGATCGTCAACGGCCACAAAACGCGGAGCGCTCAAGGCCGGAGGGGCCAGGAATTTGCGGAACATCCCCTCCATATCGTACAAATTGATCACCCGACGGAAGACAGCGCCATCCACCCCCTTCTCCTCCCAGGTCTTCGGAAGAAGCTGATTCAAAAAGACGCCCCTCTCCCCATTCGGCCCCGCGATCCCAAGGCGGGCCAATTCCTGACCCAGGCCGAACCTCTGTCCGTAATACCAGAGCGGATACTGCGCCTGGGGGATAAAAAAGATCTCATCCCCGGGCTGATATTTCTGCGCGAGATATTTGATCACGGCCCGATTGTCCTGGAACTCCCGACGGGAAATAAGGCCATGCGCCGCCACCCGGACCGGAGCCCAAAGAAGGACGAGCAGAAAGACGCCGCCCATGAGACGCCCGGCCCCCGGAACTTTTAAAAGGACCCGAAAGAGGCTCATGATGCCCGACGACAGAAAGGCAAGGAACAAAGGGACAAGGAACAGGATAAGCCGCTCGTGGAACGGATATTTCTTCACAGCGGCCAGCAAGAACGTCACAAAAAGAGGAACGGCCAGAGAAAAGAACCGCTCTCTGTCCTGGCGGAAGATGCCGACCGCGCCGATCAAAAAGAAAGCGAGCATCATCCCCGGATACCCCAGACCCAGCGGATGAGAAAAGGCCCTCACCCAGGTCTCTTTGACCCAGGAAAGTCCTGCCAGCGACCAGAAAGGGCCCTGAGAAAAAGCGAAGGACCAGTTGCCCATGAGCTCCTGGTTCATCATGCGCGAGAGCGAGATCCAATACAAAAGACCAAAGCTCAGCATCCAGACCAGATAGGATCCCGTCAGGAAAAGGCAGGTCCGGCGGTCCTTTGCGAGCACCGCCTTCAGAAAGGCGATCATGCCCAACGCAAAAAGAACAAAGAGCGCGGTGTTGGCACACCACAAGGCCATGGCCCCGCCCAGGGCAAAGAGAATATACGCCCGCCAGGACCGAAAACGGTCCGCGGCCCAGAACATCTCATAGATCAGGAAGGTCATCAGAAGCTCAACGCCGTAAGGCTTGAGCTCGGCCGCGAAATAGACGAGGGGCTCAGAGAGAGCAAAAAAAAGGAGGGCCAAGAGCGCGGCCTTCTCATCAAGATACCTTCGGAAGAACCGCGGGGCCAGGCACAGGGCCCCGACCGCCGCCAAAAAAGGCAGGAGCCGAAGCGCCCCATCCGTATTCCCAAGAACCTGAACAAAAGTTTTGCTGATCAGTTGAAAGAAAAGGGGCGCCTGGGCAAAGTCAGGAAAAAGGAGTTTGTGCTGCCAGATCTCGTGAAATGGCCGATGAACGATGCTCAACGCGAGACAAAGTTCATCCTGCCACAGGGACCT
>JAAYZZ010000233.1 GCA_012514595.1 Elusimicrobiota bacterium | reverse complement strand
CTCGGCCCCGAGCCCGAACTCATATCCGTCGGTGAACCGCGTGGAGGCGTTCACATACACACAGGCAGAATCCACTCCCTTGAGGAAAAGGGCCGCTTCTTTCTTATCCTTGGTCACGATCGCATCCGAATGCCGGGACCCATAGGTATTGATATGCTCCACAGCCTCATCGACATCCTTGACGATCCGGACCGCGAGGATGAGATCCAGATATTCCTCGCTCCAGTCCTGCGCGGTCGCGGGGATCGCCTCCGGCACGAGGGCGCAGGTCGCTTCATCCCCCCGGATCTGCACACGCGCCGAGCGAAAACGCCGCATGATGAGCGGCATGAAGGCCTTCGCGACTTTCTGGTGCACCAGCATCTTCTCCATCGCATTGCACACGCCCGGCCTCTGGACCTTGGCGTTGTAACAGATCTCCTCGGCCTTTTTGAGGTCCGCCTTGTCGCTCACATAAATGTGACAGACCCCTTTGTAGTGTTTCACGACGGGAACGCGGGAGTTCTCGGCCACGAAACGGATCAACCCCTCGCCTCCGCGAGGCACGATGAGGTCGATCCATCCGTCCATTCTCAAAAGCTGCACGACCGCGTCGCGGTCGATTATCCGAATGAACTGAAGCGCCTCCGCGGGGATCCGAGTCCCCTTGAGCGCCCCCGCGAGCGTCTCGAAGATGGCCGTGTTCGAATGAATCGCCTCCTTGCCCCCCCGGAGGATCACGGCGTTCCCGGACTTGAGACACAGCGCCGCACAGTCCGCGGTCACGTTGGGACGCGACTCGTAGATGATCCCCACGACCCCGATCGGCACGCACACTTTTCTGATCACAAGACCGTTGGGACGCTTGCGGGTCTCCAGAATCTCTCCGACGGGATCCTTGAGCTTCACAATGTCAAGGATCCCATCCGCCATGGCCTTGATCCGCTGCTCATCGATCGTTAGACGGTCGATGAGCGCCTCCGAGAGCCCGGCGGCCTTTCCGGCCTCGACGTCAAGGATATTCGCCTTGAGGATCACCCCCCGCTTCATGAGGAGCGCCTTGGCCATCGCTCGAAGGGCCTTGTCCTTGTCCTTTGTCGAGACCAGGGCGAGCTTGAGCGCCGCGGCCTTCGCGGCCTGGGCCTGTTCAAGAATGGTTTGATGCTGATGCATGGTCTTGTCTACTTTCGAGTGAGCACAAGGTCATCCGCGTGAACGACCTCGCGCTTCGCCTTCTTCTCTGTTGTCCGGACAAGATCTGTCGCGGAATAATTCGTGACCCCTCGCGCGATCTCGCAGCCATCGATCCCGCAGATCACAACAACATCCCCGGACGTAAAATCCCCGGAACTGGCCGTGACCCCCGGCAAAAGCAGGCTCACGCCCCCCTTAAGAAGCGCCTTCTCCGCACCCGCATCGATGAGGATCTGACCGGCGGGCTTAGCCACGAAAGCGATCCAATGTTTGCGCTTGAGGATCTTCTCCTCCTTCTCGAAGAAATAGGTCCCCAGGGCCTCACGCTCGAGGACGATCCGGCGGATCACATTCTCCGTCCGGCCGTTGGCGATCACGCAGGGGACATCCGCGGAAGACGCGACCTTGACCGCCCCCACCTTGGCCGTCATGCCCCCCTTGGAGACATTCTTGTCCCTGGCGCCTCCGGCAGACCCCTCGATCTCGGTGGTGATCTCGCGGATCTCCCGGAAAAGCTCGGTTAGCTTTCCGTCCTCTTTCTTGTAAAGCCCGTCGACATCCGACAGCATCACCAGAAGATCGGCCTGGACCAGGCTCGCAACCAAAGCCGACAGTTTGTCGTTATCACCGAACTTGATCTCATCGGTGGAGACCGTATCGTTCTCGTTGATAATGGGAACAACGCCGTTGGCCAGAAGAACATCCAGGGTATTGCGGACATTATTGAAACGCCTGCGGTCCGCAAAATCCTCCCAGGTCAACAAAAGCTGGGCGCAAACGCGGCCCCGCGCCTTGAAATAATCCCGGTAGAGCTGCATCAAAAGGGCCTGTCCGATCGCGGCCGCAGCCTGCAGGGAGGGAGTATCCGACGGACGGACTTTCTGCCCCATCTCCCCCAGCCCCAGGACCACGGCCCCCGAAGAGACCAGGACAGGCCGGATCCCCTGATCGCAGAGCTCCGACAGCTGCGCCACCAACGCCTTGAGACCGGTCTCGTGCGGCTTCATCATGTGATTGGCCAAAAGACTCGAGCCCACCTTCACGACCACCCGCCGAAGCTTTCTGGGAAACTTCCTCTCGCCCGTCATTGGATCGCCTCTTTCACATCTGTTCGCAAGATGTCCCCGATCCTCTCCAAGAGAGGATCAAGTCCGGTCTTCTCGACCGCCGAGACCTCATAGATGTCCTCATTATACGTTTTACGGAACCGCTTGATATTCTTTTTTGACTCCGGCATGTCCATCTTGTTCGCGACCAGGATCTTGTGCTTGTGGGCCAACTCTTCGCTGTAGGCCTCGAGCTCGTGACAGATCTTTTCATAATCCTCGACCGGATCACGCCCCTCCGTCCCGGCCATATCGATCAGATGCACAAGGATCCGGGTCCTCTCGGCATGCTTGAGGAACTGATGCCCCAGGCCCTTCCCCAGATGCGCGCCCTCGATGAGCCCGGGAAGGTCCGCCATGATGAAATTCCCCTCATCCCTCTCGACGATCCCCAGGATCGGCTGTTTGGTCGTGAAGGGATAGTTCGCGATCTTGGAACGGACCTTGGACACGGCCGAAATGAGGGTCGATTTTCCCGCGTTCGGGAACCCCACGATCCCCACGTCCGCGATCAGTTTCAATTCCAACCGGATGGTCTTCATCTCGCCATCGGTCGGCGGGACCACGGTCTTGCGGAACATGTTGCCGATGCCGGCCTTTCCTCCCTTGGCCACGACCACCTGATCACCGGGAGTGCTCAGGTCTCGCACCAGAAGGCCGGTCTCCTCGTCCCAGATGATCGTTCCGACGGGGACCCTCAAAAGGCAATCCTTCCCTGTCCTGCCGGTCGCCCCTTTGCTGGAACCGTGCCCGCCGCGCTCGGCCTGATAATGCTGTTTGAAACGAAAATCCAGGAGCGTCTGGATGTGGGGGTCGGCGACAAAAATCACACTCCCTCCATCCCCGCCATTTCCGCCGTCAGCGCGCGGGTAACGCATCCAAAGGTCGCGGTAGTGGCTCTCGCAGCCCTTACCGCCTCCCCCGGCCTTCACCTGGATCCGTGCCGTATCAACAAATGCCATAAATAAAAGGCACAAGACACAGGGCGCAAGTCACAAGAAGGATTCTTGTGCCCTGTGCCATGTGACTTGTGCCCTCCTTGAAAAAGGTCACATCAAACGAGTCCGATCAACCCGCGATCTTTACGACCTTGAGCGCCGTGAGTTCCTGGCGGTGCCCGATCTTCTTCTGGGAATCCTTCCGCCGGCGGAACTTGAAGGAAATATCCTTCTCATCGCGCAGGTGCCTGACCACCTCAAAGGTGACCTTGGCACCCTTCACAACGGGGTCCCCGATCTGGACCTTGTCTCCGTCGGCGATCAAAAGGACCTTGTCCGCCTCATAACTCTTTCCCACCTCTGCCTCTAGACTGGGCGCGTCAATGACATCACCCTCTTTGACCTTGAACTGGAACGCCCCGACATCCACAACTGCGTACATGATCTTCTCTCCTGATTAAGGATTTCTTTTCCGAAAGAGCCCTTATTATATGAATTCTGATTATTTTGACCAGCGTTTTTAT
>JAAYZZ010000003.1 GCA_012514595.1 Elusimicrobiota bacterium | reverse complement strand
GGACACGCCTCATGGGCACAAACCCAAAGGACCCCTTTCTGAAAAGACAACAAAAAGGGATACAGCCGGCACTCCAGTGGCCTCTGGTCATAAGTCCGGCATTTATGCCCGTCGGTATCTAAGAGACCACAGCACACACCTGCGTCATAGGGAACGGCAGAAACAAACTGCCCTTGAAAAAGGCCTGGAGAGGGCAAGCTCCTGTGGAGGGTCGTTCTTTCGAACGAGAGACACCGGGGCCGCCAAACGCTATCCGTAGAATCAAACAGACAGCACCCGCGGCACTGAAGACATTCGGACGAGGTCACGACGGATGGAAGCTCTTCCCACATCCCCTGCTCCGATCCAAGAACGGTCACTTCACAGGGCTTCCCGGAGGGACATCGCGCTCCGGGGTCAGGATGGCTGGGCCATTCTCGTCGGATGCGGCCAACAGCATTCCGTTCGACTCGACCCCTCGGATCACGGCCGGCTCGAGATTGGCGATCAGCGCGATCTTTTTTCCGACCAGCTGCTCGGGCGCATAGGACCGCTTGATCCCGGCGACGATCTGACGGACATCCGAACCTGTGTCGACCTGGAGAACATAGAGCTTGTCGGCATTGGGGTGGGCCGCGACCTCCTTGATCTCGGCGGTCACGATGCGGAACTTCTTGAACTCATCGATGCTGACACGAGGATCGACGGGTTTGGGTGTCTCGGGAACGGGCTGGGATATCGGCTCTCTCTCTGACATATTAGGCTCTCCTGATTGAATGTTGAGAAATCATACCACAAGGACGAAAGGATGTAAAAATTTCCTCCCGGCGGAACATTCCCCGTGGCGCCCCCTCCCGTCTCCCCTATTCATAACGAAGGGCCTCGATCGGATTGAGCCCCGCCGCCTGTATGGCCGGCTTGATACCGAAGACGATCCCGACAAAAATAGAAAACGCCGTAGCCAAAATAATCGACGAGAAAGAGATCCTCGTGGCCCATCCGGCAAAAACCGTCAAAAGCTCCGCAGCACCCACCCCGATCACGATCCCCATCACGCCTCCGATGATCGTCATAAAGACAGACTCGATGAGAAACTGCATGATGATATCCGACTTCCGGGCCCCGATCGCCTTGCGAAGGCCGATCTCGCGCGTTCTCTCTGTCACGGAAACAAGCATGATGTTCATGATCCCGATCCCGCCGACAAGGAGCGAGATCGCGGCCACAGCCCCCAGAAGAAGCGTCATGGTCTTTGTTGTGCTCGTCAAGGCCGACTGAATATCCGCCATGTTGCGGATATCAAAAGTATCCTCACCATCACCCGTCAAACGATGCCGACGGATGATCAGGGCCCTGACATCTTCCTGGACCTGGTCCATCAGATCCTGGCTGGCCACCTCCACCTCGATCGAATCGATGTACCGCTTGCCCAAGAGTCGGTACATTGCGGTCGTCACAGGGATCACGACAACATCGTCCTCATCCCGAGGACCGCTTGCCCCCTTTTCCGGAAGGACGCCGATAACCTCGAAAAGACTTTTGTTGATACGGATCGTTCTTCCGACGGGATTCTGACCGGAGAACAGCTCGCGCACCACCGTCATCCCCACAACAGCCACGCGGGCCCGTTCCTGCAGCTCGGCGGACGTGAAAAACCGGCCTGTCTTTGGGGCCGCGTTACGCATCACAGCATATTCCTGCCCCGCTCCTTGGACCTCCGAATTCCAGTTCTCCCCCCCCGCGACAAGCTGAACACGCCCTCGCACGAGCGGAGAGACGTATTGAACGCCCGACAGCCGATTGATCTCCTCGACATCCTGGAACGTAAATCTTGTCGAAGATCCCGCCTCAAGCCGCACACCTCCGCTCCTGGGAGCCCCTGACCGGATCGTCAAACGATTGGTCCCCAGAGAAGAAAGCCTTTGCTGAATAGACTCCTGGGCTCCCTGCCCGATCGCCAGCATGGCAATGACCGCGGCCACCCCGATCAGGATGCCCAGCACCGACAAAAGGGATCGCATCCGGTTCGAGACGATCGCATGCCACGACTGACGCAAATGATCAACGATCTCCGCCCGGCCGAACGAAGAGCCTCCCCCCGAAACGGTCTCTTGAAGAGAAGAGAGATCAACGGAAGCCCCGTCCGTTTCCTGCTGTATCTCGTCCCGCACGATCCGGCCGTCCCGCATCAGGACGATCCGCTTGGCATGCTCCGCGATCTCCCTCTCATGGGTCACAAGGATGATGGTCTTTCCCCGGGCATTGAGCTCCTTCAGGATCTGCAGGATCTCCCCCTCACTTTTTGTGTCCAGATTTCCCGTCGGCTCGTCCGCGAAAAGGATCAAGGGATCGTTCACAAGGGACCGCGCGATCGCGATCCTCTGGCGCTCTCCTCCCGACAGTTCGTTCGGCTGATGATGGGCCCGTCCTGCCAGCCCCACATCCCGGATCCTGTCCAGGGCCCTCGCTCTCAACTGCTGTCTCCCGGCGTAGGTGAGAGGAAGAGCCACATTGTCGGCGGCTGAGATCCGCGGCAAAAGATGGAATTGCTGAAAAACAAACCCCGCGATCTGATTCCGCAATGTCGCCAGCTGGTCATCGTTCAGGCGGCTGATGTCCTTTCCGTCGAGAAGATACTGCCCGGAATCCGGGCGGTCCAGGAACCCCAGGATGTGAAGCATCGTGGACTTCCCGGACCCCGACGGCCCCATGATCGCCACGAACTCCCCCGGCCCGATCCGAAGAGACACATCCTGCATGGCCTTCACATCGACCGTGCCCATCCGATAGGTCTTGCTGACATTTTTAAGCTCGATCATCAAGGCCTCCCCGCTCCAGACCGGCGGGATCCCCAGGGAGAGCTCGGCATAAAAGGATTCTTCGTCCCTCTCGTCGCCGTAGAACTGACCTTGTCGGGAACGATCACAACCCTGTCGTCCGTGGTTAACCCCTCCGTGATCTGAACATTCTTTTCATCCGAAAGCCCGGTCACGACACCGCGCCGCTCCGGCTTCCCGTCTGTCTCCACAAGAACAGAACTCTGTCCGTTCTCCTGTCTGACCGCATCGCGCGGCAAAAGGAGGGCTTTCTCGACGGACTCCCGAACAATGCTCACAGTCGCGCTCATCCCCGAACGGAACACATCCGGGATCTCGTCGGGAACGATATCCACATCGTACGTCGTAACATTATTGACAACGGTTGATTCATAATAAATATGGTCCACGGATCCGGAAACCTGGATCTGCGGATAGGCATCAAGACTGATCCGGACCTTTTGCCCCAACTGGACCTTCCCGATATCCGTCTCATCCACCTGGGCCTTGACGATCAGCCGGTCGGACAGGACCAGGACCACATCGGACGTCGTGACATTCTTCCCCGGCTTGATCGTCTGAACGATGACCTCTCCCTCAATAGGGGCGATGAGGGGCGTCATTTTATAGACTTCCTCCCACTTCTTGAGCGTCGCCTCTCCATCCAAACGGGCGGCATCCAGAAGGGCGGCACGATCAGAGGAGCTCATCAGGACCAGGGTCTCTCCGGCGTTGACCCTCTCACCCTCCTCGACGAGAACCTTCTCGATCCTCCCGGAGATCGGAGGATTGATCTCCAGCCGGTTCTGCGGTTTGACCGTCGCGGTCGCTGTAATATAGTCCGCGATCCAGCCTGTCGAGGGCGCGATCACGGTCTGGCCTTCCCCTTGCGTCTTCCGGGAACAACCCGACAGAACCCCACCCGAGACAATGATCAGAATAAAGAAGATAACGGCTGCCGTGTCTTTTTTAATCATCGATCGTCACTCCTTTTGCCTGTAACCAGCTTCCTTCTGCGACCAGCGCGTTGACCTTGGCCTGGAGAACGCTTTTCTGGTAATTGACCAGATCGTCCTCAATGATCGTCCAGTCATCAAACGTCACCAGTCCCGAGGAATACTGCCCTTCCGCGATCATGGCCCGCTCCTCGGAGGCCCGGAGAAATTCCTCCCGAACAAAGACAAAGGACACGTCGTTCTGCCACTGTGTCCACGCCTCGGCCAGTGTCAGAATGACATCCTGGCGTTCGCTTCTTTCGTCGGCCTCGGCCCGCTCAAAGGCCGATCGGGCCTTCCTGATATGGGCCTGCGTTTTCCCTCCCTCAAAAAGAGGAATGGCCATGCTGACCCCCGCGGACCACCCCTCCGTCTCGGGCAGCCACTTCGCCCCGCTCCTGGTCGCGCCCGCATTGATGTACACCTTGGGAAAGAGAGACGCCCGGGCTGCCTTGAGACCGAACCGGGCCGATTCCTTCTGTGCCACCACCTGTTTTAGAAGGGGCGAGGCCTCGACGATCTTTTCAAAAGAAGGCGGCTCTTCCCCGGAAACAGGGACCACAAGATCCCCCCGGACCTCCACAGGGCCAAAAACCTCCCGACCCATGGCCTTGACCAGCCGCCGCTGATACAGCGACACATTACGCCGGGCCTCCTCCAGATCATACTGCGCCTCGGACAGGTTCGCCTGGGCGGTCATGAGAGCGCCCCGATGTTCCCGCCCGACCTGATAGCGCAATGTCACAAGATCCACATTCTGCTGCCGACGGTCCAGGATGTCCTGGGTCACGCGCAGGGCCTCCTGGGCCCCCAGAAGTCCGATGAAAGAGGACCAGAGCTCCAGACGGATATTGGAGGACGTCACCGCGTAATTGTATTCCGCGGCCTTGATATTCTCCCGGGCCGCGGCCAGATCATGGGATGCCTTGAACCCGTCGAACACCAGCTGCTGACCCGAAACCCCGGCACTATAGGCCGTCGTTTCAACGTCATCTGTCGACCTTCTGGTTCCGGAAGACGAGGCCGAAACATCGGGCAGAACCGCACTGCGGGTCACGGCCCTGTCCGCCCAGGCCTCCTCCACCTTCTTTTTTGCGGAAACAAGATCCTGATTCTTCTCTCGCGTCTCGCGAACGCAATCCTCCCAGGACAACACCTCTGCGGCCAACGACCGCGCGGACGCCGTAACAAGAATCAGCG
The DNA here is from genome assembly GCA_012514595.1 of Elusimicrobiota bacterium. Classification (GTDB taxonomy): domain Bacteria; phylum Omnitrophota; class Gorgyraeia; order Zapsychrales; family Fredricksoniimonadaceae; genus JAAYZZ01. Next base: position 4,365 of record JAAYZZ010000003.1, on the reverse strand, counting down.
CCGCGAACCCTGTGAACACCCTTCTCCCGAGCATAGAAATATTCACTTTCTGTTCCGCTTTTTCCGTCGGCTAATCACGGATTTCTTCAGGTCCTCCGGGAGGCGGCCTTTTTCCTCCGGGGGCCATCTCCTGAAACCGAACGAACTGCTCCGGTGTCAGGATATCCCGGATCGACAGGATCGCCGCAAGACGCAGATCCTCTTTCTTGTTCATCAACTTTTTCAAATCCTCGTGGATCGCCGTGACCCTCTGTTGATCCAGCCAGGGACTCTCCAAAGCAACCCGAAGCTCCTCCCTCTTGTCTTCGATCGACGCCATCAGCTCATCAAATTCCGTCTTATGCTGTCTGCGGTTCTCATCCAGCTGCGCCTGCTGTTCAGCGGACAGATTCAATTTTTCGCTCATCTGAGCAAAATGCCTCCGGCCCTGCTCTTCCCTATCCTCGGCGCTTCCCCGCCGCTCTCCGAACGGCCGCGCCCAAACAGCGGGGGTCATCAGAAAGATGCTCAGGATCCCGCAAAGAACGATCTCTTGCCCTCTGCTGTTTCTCTGCCTCATGACTCTCCCCTTTCCTGAAGAAAATAATCCTCGAGGGCGGTCCCGTAGTCGATCGTTCTTTCATTGTTCGCGGAGAGCTCGACGATACTAGCGAGATATAGGCCCCGGGTTTCATTCCTCGCCGCCTGTATCCGATCCACCCCCGACATTATACCGATGACCAAAAGACAAACAAGAACGCACGAGAAAACAAGAGCCGGGCGGAGCCTAAAACCCCCAAGCCACACCAACATCCCTTTCCCGACCTCCTCAAGTTTGCCCGCGAGACTTGCAGACCTCTCTTCTTCGATCCGGTCCAGGACAGATTCGATCACGGCGGGTGGAAGATGCTCCGAGGGGATCTTCTCAAACAGCCCAACAAGAGTTTCCTTGGCAGATGCCAAGAACTCCCGGCACCTCTCACATCCGGCCAGGTGCTGGCGCAGCTCTCTCTCAAAACCCTCGGAAAGACGCCCGTCCAGATGGTCGGTGAGGATCAGGTCCTGGGCTTCTTCACATCTCATCACGCATCACCTCTTTCCGTCGGGATAATAACTTCTCCCGCGCCCGTTTGAGCCTGGAGCGGACCGCATTGACCCGGATCCCCAGAACATCCGCGATCCCTTCATACGACAATCCCTCCATGCTCCTCAAAACAATGCAAGCCCTTTGCTCCTCGGACAACTCTCCCAAAAGCCCCTGGACCACCGCTTCCGCCTGCTCCTTGTCTGCCGCCCGTTCGACGTCATTTCCCCCGGATCCTCCATTGATCGTATCATCGTATTCCACGAACCGCCCTTTCCCTGTATTCCTGCGGGCATACCGCAGGGCGGCATTGATCGTGATCCGGTAGATCCATGTCTTCAGGCTGGAACGCCCCTCAAAAGACCGGATCTTCCGGGCAATGATCCAAAGAACATCCTGAGAAACCTCCTCGGCATCCTCCCTGTTATTAACGATCCGGAGGCTGACATTGAACACAAGATCCCCGTATGCCTTAAAGATCATCTCCAAGGCCTTCAGGTCCCCCTGTCCCGCACGGCTGACAACGTCGCCTTTGATGTCCTGCATGCCGACTGATCCATCCTCGATTCGGGACCAAAGGACGCCCTCAAGCGCCTTCCCCCTGTTAGAGACATCCTATGCCCAAAAAGTTTCTCTTAAGAGAACATTTTTCCAAAATATAAAAACAAAAAACCTGCTCCCATTACGGAAGCAGGTTCTTCATGTGGTAAAACTGGCGGGGCCGACGAGATTCGAACTCGCGATCTCCAGCGTGACAAGCTGGCGTGTTAACCAAGCTACACCACGGCCCCAAAAGTCTCAAAAAAGTATCGCTAGTTTACTGATGACCCCTGTATTTGTCAAAGAAAAATATGGGCGAAGAAGGACTTGAACCCTCGACCTACCGGATGTAAACCGGTTGCTCTGACCAACTGAGCTATTCGCCCAAGAACCCTCTCCGGGATCAGGAAACCTTTCCGAGCAAGAAGACCATGATAAAGAGCGCGACCGTCTCGATGATCCCCAGGACCATGAGATAGTTCGCGAAACCCTTCCCCGTTTCGGAAAAGGCATCCGCGGCTGCGGCCCCGGCCTTGCCTTGGAAATACGCCGAGAGTCCCATGGCCGCCCCGCCGAAGATCCCCGCGGCCCAGAAGAACTGGCCTGTCGTGGAGGCGACCTCCGCGATCTTGTTCATCAGGATCATGCCATAGATGGTCTGCGAAAGCGGCGCCCCGACGAAGGAGACCAGCATAAAGGAGGCAGCCTTGTTCTGCGCATAGGCCTTCTTCCATCCGCCGACGGCCGCCATCCCGGCCACGCCCGCGCCCGCGGCTGACCCGCAGGCCGCCAGCCCCAACACCGCGGCAAGCCCCAGATCCTTCAACTGCATCAACATCCCCTGATCCATCGTGTCCTCCTTATTTTATGAGACCTTTTCAACATCCTTAAAGGGCTGATACGTCCGCCCGCTCCACTCAAGCCCCATGTGGCTCGAGAACTCCAGCACATTGAGCCGCACCCCGTGCACCATGATCGCCAGACCGCACAAAGAGATATTGAGCGCGTGCAGAATGACCGCGGCCGGAATATTACCCATGCTGTTGGCCGCATCCGCCACCGCGACCGTTGCCAGCCCGACGGCAAAAAGGCGGATATACGACACCACATCCGTGAACATGTTGATCACCTGAAGCGGCAAGAGGGGGTCGACTTTGAATTTCGGGAAGAACAGCAAGAGCGCCACTCCCGCGACAAGCACATAGATCAGAGGGCTTGCCAAAGGATAGCCGAGAATATAAAACCGCGCCGCAAAGAACATGACCCAGACGATGAGAAGCCATCCCACGTCGACCAGACAATCCAGGGACGGCCACTTGAGCGCGATGCGCCATAGATGCGCGATCGACAGATGAACAGCCCCGATGAGAAAACAAAGTTCCTGAATATTCTTCGTGTCGTTGAGCCACGGCACCAGGGGCTTAAGCGTCCCCGTCACCCACGCCTGGCCGAAATAGACGCCTGTGAGAACGCCCCACAGGATCGCGGCCCCACAAAGAAGGTACACCAGGATGAAAAAGGCATGATCCTTGATCCTGGAGGCGGAGGCGATATGCACCCCGCCAAAGATGAGCGCCACCACCGCCCCGTAACCGGCGTCCCCGATCAGCATTCCGACGAAGATGACGAAAAAGATAAAGAACACAGGGCTGATATCGACCTCGCGATATCCGGGAAGAATGCTCAAGATGTTCAGCACGGGACGGAGGAACTCGATCCATGCCGGATTCTTGAGAAGGGTCGGGACCGCATCCGCTTCTGCAGGATCCTCGAGAAGGATGGCCCATCCCTGTTTCTGTGCCGCCTCCCGGACGCGGGAAGACTCCGGCGCCGGGACAAATCCCCGAAGCACCAAAAGAGGTCCTTCCGCGCTCATGCCGCCGGCCACTTCGTGAAAAGCGACCTCCCCCTCGAGAACAGCCAGGACCTTTTGCAAGGCCGGAAGATAAGGGACTTGCGCGTCGATCTTTTTTTCAAGCTCCCCGATCCGGCAGAGTTTCTCTTCGCGAACCCGTCGCATCTCCTCCGGCCCCTGGTCCGGAATATCAAGACACGCCCACGGGATCTGGACACCGCCCGCCGCGATCACCAAAGAACGCGAACGCGCGCCTTCGCGTGACAAGACCTCGACCGTGACTCCCTCCGGAACCTCTTTCAGATCCGCGTCGGTCAATTCGCAAAGACCTGCCTCAAGGCCGCGGGAATGAAGGACCGTGAGGTCCGACGGAGAGAAATCCCCCCAGGCGGCCCATCGCGTGATCAGGGCCTCAAGCCGCACGACCTCCTCCTTGAGGGCATGGATCTCGTGCATGCAGTGGTCGATCTCACGGGCGAGAGCCTTTCCGTCAGGGAGATCGCCACAAGATGCCTGCGCCTTCTTTCGGGAAGACAAAATGGCGGCCGCCTCGGCCACGACCCGCGCCTCATGACGCGCGTCATCCAAGGCAGAACCCACCGGTTCCTTGAGGGGTTCCACATGAACGACCCCCAGGCCGCGCAGGATCTCAAGCGCAACCGTTCGGTCCTTCTCGAGGACCACCAGATGGACTTTTTTCATCGGAACGATCATGGACGCATGTCACACGTCACAAGGTCACAAGGTCACAAGAATGTCATTCCAGTGCCTGGTGCCTAGTGCCCAGTGCCTTTCCTAAACTTCCGCCAACTCCAGTTTCTTCTTCGCGACTTTCCCGATCCCGACGGCATTAGCCATCTGGTCGCCCAGATAGATCCGGATGATCCGGATGTTCTCCTGGCACTCG
>JAAYZZ010000232.1 GCA_012514595.1 Elusimicrobiota bacterium | reverse complement strand
GTGATCCCTTAACGGAGATGAAGAGGCTGTCCGGCGCTATCCGTTCGTGGCAGGAGCGTTCTGGTCGAACGATGAGGGTGGTGGCGTATTCTTACGGAACCCGGTTGTTGTATTTCGCGTTTTCGAGAGGGGAGATCGATCCGGATTCTTTTGAGAAAGGATCGGTCTTTTTGGCCCCGCTTCCTGCGGGGTCTGAGAAGGCGGCCATGCGTTTTTCTGGCGTCCAGGATGGGGCTGTCGGTCTTTTTGCCCCTGTCTATCGGGATGTCACGCGGATGCAGAACCCTTACGGCAAGCTGCAGGAAGGGATCTCGGAGTATCTTCGTCAGCATCCGTTGGGTGACGGGTTCACCATGATCACGGCAAGCGATGACGAGCACGTTGATCCGTCGAACCCTGAATATCCAAGGTTCCTGGGGCCTGATGTGATCAGGGTGGAATCAACACATGGGGACCTGGTCAACAAAGCCATGGATGAGGTCCTTGGGGCCCTGGGGATTCGTGGAATTTCTGGGGTGGCCCAAGATAATGGTCCACAGATCAAATTATCGAGGCAGGGATCTGTCCATGGTTCGGATGTGGTCGGGCTGGATTCTGCGATGGCGGATGCGGCGGAACGGCTGCGGCTCAAGGACGGTAAAATGGAGCTCCTTGTCCGCGACGGGATCGGGACGAATCTGTCCGACGGAGACCGCGTCCTCGAGATCGGGACGGGGATCGAGGGGGCCTTGGCCAGGGTTCTTCTCGACGGGATCGGAGAACGGCCGGTGCGGTTTCTGCTCACGGACATCGACCCCGTGGCGCTCGATGGCGCACGCGGGGTCCTGGGGTCTGATGCGCGTGTTGAGTTCGTGCAGAGCGATCTTTTTGAGGCGCAGGAGTTTCAGGAAGGGCGCACCTTCAATGTCATCCTCTGGAATCCCCCGTGGTATGGGGAGTCCCGCGCGGGGAAGCGCAATGATGCGGCCTATCTTGACGAGAACTACCGGACGCTTCGCAGGTTCCTGAAACAGGCGCCGTCGCACCTGGCCCCGGGAGGAAAAATATTCCTGATCTTTCCCCGGGAATTGTCAGAGGTCCTCTGGGCCGAATCAGAGCGCCTGGGATTTGAGATCAACGAGGCCGATCACTACGCGACAGAGCAATATCATATCGCGCTTTATGAGATCGCTCCGGACCTCGATGCGGCGGAGAGCCTCTCGGCCGATTTCTACGAACAGGGATTCCAGGTCCGCAGAGTGTCGTTGAGCCCCGACGACTTCGACGAGGTGGAGCCTGAGATCGAACGGGTGATGGATGTCCTGGCTGATGAATTCATAAACAAGATCTCGCCCGCTGATCTTCTGTCCCTTTTGCGTCGTCTGAGCGGGCAGCGGGATCTGATGTTCCGTGATCTCTCGCCGGACATCACCCTGTCTTATCTCGGCAAGGGGACCCACAAGCTCGTTTACAGGATGGATCTCCTGATGAGGACGGGTCTGAAGCTTCCTTTTGTCCTGGCCGTCAAATCCGAACGGTCCGCCGGCGATATCACATCCCATGAAACGAACAATCTGAAACGGTTGAACGGCCGCGGGGTGCCGGCCTGGGGTGGGTCGTTCGTTTCAGATGACGGTCGTTCTGTTTATATTGAGGAGTTCATCGAGGGCAAGACGGTGGGCGAATATCAGAGAGAGAGGGCTCTCTCCCGTTCGCTCAAAGAGGATCTTCTCTCCACTCTTCTGGGGATCACACAGGTCCTTGGGGGGATGGTCCCCCGGGATATTCACGGCGAGAATTTCATTGTGACGGGGCCGGAACAGCGTGTGGTCATGGTCGATATCGGCAACAAGAGGCTTTCGATCGCAGGGAAGAACGCGACCCCGCGCGAGCAGTTCGTCTTTCTGGCTGTCCTGCTGTCCCAGTACGGGGCCCGCTCCAGTCTCGGCGAGGACAGCTGGATCTGGGAGGGGATCGAGGCGCATCCGCTCTTTGAGAACGGAGCAGGGCGTGCGATGCTTGAGGATGTCAGGGATTATTTATCCTCTCTCTCGTTCGAAGACATGCGGGAGGTTCTTGTCCGGCGGGCTCCGACGATGTTCCTTCCGGTCCGTGACAGTCATGATTTCGGAGATGATCCGTATGCGGGCTTTCTTCGTTCGTTTATCGAGAGGCTCGATGATCACCTGGGGGGTCAGACCCTCCGGGCGGCCGCCGATCCGCAGGGAGATTTTGGTGGCCACCTGGATCCAGCCGATGCCGCGATGAGGACGGACGATCTGATGGCCGCCGGGAGGGAGGAGCTTCAGGCCGGGCGATATTGGGTGGGGAGTGAGCTGGTCCGTCTTGGGCGCGTTTTCCGTGTTATTGAAGAGAGCCGCGGGCCTTTTGTCACAAAAGATATTTCATTGGCCGAGCTTGTTGCGATCCTGAAGGAGGCCGCCCATTTGTCGTATGGTGAGGAGGAGATCGGGCTTTTCGTTTCTCTGATCGGCGAGATCATGAAAAGGTTCCGCGAAGGACAGGGCAAGCAGGAGGTCCTTGCCTTTTTGAAGAACGAGTTTTCCGCGCTTCATAACGGGGACGATTTCTTTTCAGAGGACCAGGGTCTTTCGGGCATGTCTTTGACGGGGGAGCATCATGCCCAGATCCCTGCGCTCCTTAAGGATCTGGGCGTTCCCGCCTTTTTCGCCTTTGACCTCGACATGACCCTGACGCGCTCGGATCGTGAGAATTTCGACAAGCTCGTCGATGTTCTTCGCGAGAACAAAGACGCTTTTGTCGGGATCGTGACCCACCGGCCCTTGTTTTATGAGGGGGACGGGGTGCCCGATCTTGAAACGTTGAAGCCGTATGAATCGTTCTTTAAGCAGCAGCTTGAAATGACAGGGATCTCGCCGGAGAAATTGGCCTTCACGATCGGACTGGTGCTGGTACCCAAGCCTCCGGGAACTGTTTCGCCCGAGCAGCGAAAGGGCAATCCCTATGCAGGGGCGGATTATTATTGGTTCTTGAGGACCCGGGACCCACAGGGAAAGGTCCGTGAATATTTGGTACCGGCCCAGAGCAGTTATGAGGGGGTCAATAAGGTCACTGCCCTGGGGACCCTGGTCTCGCATTTCCGGGATGTCTTTCAGGAGGAGAGAGGCCTGGGTGCTGTCGAGGCCGAGTCTCTGGCGCGTC
>JAAYZZ010000028.1 GCA_012514595.1 Elusimicrobiota bacterium | reverse complement strand
TCTGTCGCGCGAGTTCGTTGGGCGTGTCGGCGGGAATATCCACCCCCAGATCTATTCCGTCGGGGTCAAGCAGGTCTTTCGGCTACCGAAAGGGCACGCCTTTGGTCCAGGCCGGATCGTTCATACCCTGGGATGACCGGAACCGATGGATGTTTTCGGCGGGGGATTTCTCTATAGCATGGGCGAAGAGTATCTGGCGGTCGGCCTGATCCTGGGGCTCGACTGGCCCTACGTCGATCTGGAGCCGCAGAGGGAGCTCGAGTTCTACAAGACGCATCCGTTCGTGGCGCAGTTCCTCAAAGGAGCGACCATCGTCTCCGCCGGGGCCAAGACCATTCCCGAGGGGGGATGGTTCTCTCTTCCGATGTTGTGGGCCCGGGGGGCGCTTCTTGTGGGAGATGCGGCCGGGTTGGTGAACATGGAAAAGATCAAGGGCCTTCATAATGCCATCCGATCCGGGATGGCCGCTGCTGATGCGATCCTCGACGGGGACCTTGCCGCCTATCCTCAAGGGTTGGAGACCCGGGGGGTCCTTTCGGAAATGAGGCATGCCCGTAATTTTCGCCAGGCGTTCCGGTGGGGGCTTCTCACCGGTATGCCCTTGTCTTTGGTCTCGCATCTTCTGCCGTTTCGAATTCCCGCCGGAAAGGATCACGAGGCGACGTGCGCCACCAGGGTCCTGGCGCGCCAGACAACGCCGGTCTTGGACCGTGCCGCGTTCGCCGGTCTGGCCAACACATCCCACCGTGAGGACGCCCCGTCTCATTTGGTCATTGTTGATCCTGAGGTCTGCGCGCGATGTCAGACGGACATGGAGGCGCCCTGCACGCGCTTTTGTCCAACGGAAGTCTATCGTCTGTCAGGAGAACGCCTTCATGTGAGCGCGACGAATTGTGTCCACTGCGGGACCTGCGCGGTCAAGTGTCCCTATCAGAATATCGTATGGACATCTCCGGAGGGCGGTCAGGGGCCTCGGTATAAGATGATGTGAGGGGAGAGCCCTGACTTTGACCTTTATGGGTTTCGTGCTATTCTTTTAGATATTCAGGAGAGAATATGGTAAAGACAAAATGGTCCCCGAGCGATGAACTGAAGGTCCTGCGCCGGGTCGTTGAGATTACGACCGCGGAAGCGAGCCTGGATGGCGTTCTCAAGGAAGTCGTGAAGACCGTGGCCGAGATGACAGGAGCGGATTCGGTCTTTATCTACCTTTTTGAGGCGGATAACAAAGTGCTGGTCCTACGCGCCTCCAAGACCCCGCACAAGCGCGAACTGGGGACGATCACGCTTCGCGTCGGAGAGGGGCTGACCGGATGGGTTGCGAAGACCGCCCAGCCCCTCGCGATCAGGAGCAATGCCTACGAAGATCCGCGTTTTAAAGCGTTCGATGTTCTTCCCGAAGACAAATACGAGGCTTTTTTGGCCGTGCCCATTATTTTCAAGGGGCGTCCGATCGGCGTCGTCAATATGCAGTACAAAAAGGCCGTGGACCATGCCGGGCAGGTCGTGGACCTTTTGGGCGTGATCGCGCGTCAGGTCGGAAGCGTCATTGATCATGCCCGTCTTTTCACCCGGATCCGGGAAAAGGCGGTGCAGTTCGACACCCTGGTCAAGGTCAGCCAGACGATCACCTCCGAGAAATATCTCGATGAGATCCTGAGCCTGATCGTGGTGGTCACGGCCGAGATGCTCAATTCCAAGATCTGTTCCGTGATGCTGCTGGACCAGAAGGGAACGGAGCTTGTCATCAAGGCGACCCAGAGCCTTTCAGATGATTACAAAAAGAAGCCGAACATCAGGGTGGACAGCAGCCTGTTGGGAGAGGTTGTGCGGAGCCGGCGGCCTCTTTTTGTCGAGGATGTCCGTAAGGAGAAAAGATACAGCTACCGGGACCTGGCGATCCGGGAGGGATTGACCTCGATGCTGGCGGTCCCCATGGTCGTGAAGGAGAAGGTCATTGGGGCCGTGAATATTTATACCAAGGAGCCGCACTTTTTCAGCGAGGATGAGGTGGGGGTCCTGCAGATGGTGGCCAATCAGGCCGCGGTCGTTGTCGAGAACACCAAGCTGATGGAGGAGGCCCTCAAGGCCAAAGAGGCGCTTGAGACCCGAAAGATCGTCGAGCGCGCCAAAGGGGCCTTGATGAAGATGCATGGATTCTCGGAGGAGACGGCGCACAAGGTGATCCTCAAAAAGAGCATGGATTCGTGCAAGTCCATGAAGGATATTGCAGAGTCGATCCTGTTGATAGCCGACATTCAGAAGGCGGTCTGAAAGAATTCGGTTGACAGTGCCCGGTTCATTCATTATACTTCGAGTGTTTCATGGGCGGTGACGTCCATGATAAAGGAGCGGCAATGAAGTCCTCTTTCGAAGACGCGGTGTCTTTGGAAGGGGATTTTTTATTATGGAGAAGAAGGACAAGGTCCTTCCAAAGGAGGATGGTTATGGTAAAGAAGGCAGCGAAAAAGGCGGTCAGCGCGGTCGAGGCCATCTACGGTGCGAACGTGTTCAGCCTGAAGATTATGAAGGGATACCTTTCTAAAAAGGCCTATGATTCCCTCAGTAAGACCATCAATGACGGGGGAGCCTTGAACCCGGACATCGCGGATGAGGTGGCCAAGGCCATGAAGGACTGGGCGGTCTCCAAGGGGGCTACCCACTTCTGCCATTGGTTCCAGCCGCTCACAGGCTCCACAGCCGAAAAGCATGATTCCTTTATTTCCCCCGACGGAAAGGATGGGGTCGTGATGGAGTTCTCCGCAAAGGAGCTCATTCAGGGGGAGCCGGACGCTTCTTCCTTTCCTTCGGGCGGTCTGCGTGCGACGTTCGAGGCCCGCGGTTACACGGCGTGGGACCCGACCAGTCCGGCCTTTATCAAGGAAGGCGAGGATGGAACGACCCTTTGCATTCCGACGGTGTTCTGCGGATATCACGGGGAGGCGCTAGATAAAAAGACCCCCCTTCTTCGTTCGATCGCGGCGCTGGCCAAGCAGGTCGAGCGTACCGGAAAGCTCTTTGGGGTGAAGCCCTCCTGTGCGGCCTATGCCACGCTTGGGCCCGAGCAGGAGTACTTTCTTATCGACAAGGCCTTTTATCAGCAGCGCCTGGATCTGATCCAGACCGGGCGCACGCTTTTTGGGTGCAAACCGGCCCGCCATCAGCAGATGGAGGACCACTATTTCGGGTCCATCAAGCCGCGCATTATGGCGTTCATGGAGGACCTGGACCAGGCGCTTTGGAAGATCGGGATGCCGTCGAAGACCCGTCATAACGAGGTTGCGCCGGCCCAGTTCGAGATCGCGCCGATCTTTGAGCGTCTGAATCTGGCGGTTGATCACAACCTGATCTGCATGGAGCTGATGCGTCAGATCGCGGATCAGCACGGGCTGGTGTGCCTGTTGCACGAGAAGCCATTCGCGGGCGTCAATGGTTCGGGCAAGCACAACAACTGGTCCATCGTCGGGACCGACGGGAAGAACTGGCTGCATCCGGGGAACAACCCGCACGAGAACGCGAAGTTCCTGTTCGTGCTCTGTGCGGTCATCAAGGCGGTCGATGAGTACGCGGACCTTCTGCGGGCCGCTGTCGCCTCTCCCGGGAACGATCATCGTCTGGGCGCCAACGAAGCGCCTCCGGCGATCATTTCGGTCTTTCTGGGTGATCAGCTCTCGGATATCATCGACCAGATCGAGAAGGGTGAGCCCAAGAGCGCCAAGACCGGCGGTCAGATCAAGATCGGCGTCGATGTGCTTCCGATCCTGCCGCGGGATGCCACGGATCGCAACCGCACCTCGCCCTTTGCCTTCACGGGCAACAAGTTCGAGTTCCGGGCGGTGGGTTCCAACATGAGTCCGGCCGGCGCGAATATCGTTCTCAACACGATCGTCGCGGAAGCGCTCGATCAGATGTGCTCGCAGCTCGAGGCGGATGCCAAGGCCAAGAAGCCGTTCAACGCGTCCTTGCAGGCGCTTCTGCAGACGATCGTCAAAAAGCACAAGCGCGTGATCTTCAACGGGGACAATTACACCGAGGAGTGGCATGCCGAGGCCGAGAAACGCGGGCTCCCCAATCTGAAAACGACACCCGAGGCCTTGAAGTCTTTGGCGACGGAGAAGGCGGCAAAGGTTTTCGAGAAACATGCGGTCCTCTCGCGTAAGGAACTCGCGTCCCGTTATGAGATCTACATGCATAACTACACGAGCGTCCTGACGTACGAGGCGGCCTGCGCCCGCCGGATCGCGGCGACCCAGATCCTGCCGGCCGCGATCGAGTATCAGGGCCTTCTGGCTACGACCGTGAAGACGGCTGCGGAGGTCGGGGCCAAGGCCGGCGTGGCCCAGGAGACCCTCCTGGAGGTCTCCGGACTGATCGATGCGCTCTCCAAGGGCATCAAGGCGATTGATGCGACGCTTGAAGGGGACGACGGGCTTGAGATGAAGGCGGCCATGGAGCAGACCCGCGAGGCGGCGGACGCTCTCGAGATGATCGTCCCGGCGGACCTCTGGCCGTTGCCGAGCTACGCGCAGATGCTGTTCCTTTATTAAGAAGGGAGCGTGGCTCTGGGAGCGGAGGGCGCGACCATTGTTCCCGGCCCCGGGCTCCAAGCGATATGTCTCGTCAGGGTCCGGGCGTCCTTTAAAGAGCCCGGGCCTTTTTTTGCTTCGCCGCGCACAGGGATGTGCTATGATTTTGTTCATCAAACACGTCGAGGTCGAAGGGCCGGAGGTCCTGGGGGCCTTCTTCATGAAGCAGGGGTTCCGGATCCTGGTGAGCAATCTTCATGAGGGCGACCGCCTTCCGGCGCATCCCAATGGTTTGGACGCGGTCATCAGTTTGGGCGGCCCTATGAACGTGTATGAGGAGGGGGCGTATCCCTTCTTGAAAGAAGAGGATGCGTTCCTGAAAGAATGTCTGGAGCGGGGGGTCCCGGTTCTCGGGATCTGTCTGGGATCGCAGTTGTTGACCAAGGCGGCCGGAGGGTGGGTTGTCCAGTCCCCGGAACCGGAGGCGGGATGGTTCCCGGTCGACCTGACAGAGGACGGGAGAAATGACCCGCTCTTTTCCGGATTTCCGTCGAGGTTTTAGGTCTTTCAGTGGCATCAGGATATGTGTGATCTTCCCGAGGGATCCGTGCTCTTGGCGTCCTCTCCCGGGTGTCCGGTCCAGGCCTTCCGGGTCGGAGAGCGCGCCTACGGCCTTCAGTTCCATGCGGAGATCACCGGGAAGAGCATTGAGGAATGGTCGGCCGCGTACGCGCCGGAAGATGCGTTGGGGCGACAGGTCATGTTGCGGCATTATCAGCGGGTCAAGTCCGTGTTCGATGGATATGGCCAGACTCTCTGCGAGAATTTCTTGAGGATCGTGAAAGGAAAATAAACCACAGGACACACGACGCCAGGTGCGGGAGGGGTTTTTCCCCTGTCTGGTGTCCAGTGGCCAGCGTCTTTTATGTTACGTATCGCCCTTGCCCAGATCAATACCACGGTCGGCGATCTCGACGGGAATTCCCGAAAGATCCTTGAGGGGATTGCGTCGGCCCGCGAGAAGGGCTGCGATCTGATCGTCTTTCCCGAGATGGCCCTCACCGGATATCCGCCCGAGGACCTTCTTCTCAAGAGGCATTTCATTTCCAAGAATCTTGCGGTCCTCAAGGCGATCTCCCGCGAGGTTCGCGGGATCACGGCGGTCGTGGGCTTCGTGGACCGCGACCCGCGGGGGCTCTATAACGCGGCGGCCGTGATCTCTTCCGGGCGCCTCCAGGGGGTATATCACAAGCACCTTCTTCCCAATTACAGCGTTTTCGATGAAAAGAGATATTTTGCGCCCGGAGACAAGGCGCTCGTTTTTTGTCAGGGGGACGTGACCTTTGGCGTCAATATCTGCGAGGATATCTGGCGGGAGAATGGTCCTGCGCGCATCCAGGCTCGCGCCGGGGCCAGGCTCATCGTGAATATTTCGAGCTCTCCTTATGAGGCGGGCAAGCGCCGCGAGCGTCTGGCGCTCTTGTCCCGCCGGGCGCGCGAGACGGGCGCGGTCATGGCCTATGTGAACCTTGTCGGCGGACAGGATGAGCTCGTCTTTGACGGGGCGAGCCTGATCGTTTCCCCCCGGGGGAAGGTCCTCGCGTCGGGGGCCCAGTTCCGGGAGGATCTGGTGATCGCGGACCTTGATCTTCCACGAGGCCGGGGGCCTGCGGCCGTTTTTCTTCCCTCGACGGAGCGGAGAAAAGGATCCCATGCCTTCCGGGCGAATTGTCCCCGACCGTTGGGCGCGGATGCAGAGGTCTATGAAGCCCTTGTCCTGGGTACGGGGGATTACATCCGAAAGAACGGGTTCCGAAAGGTCCTGATCGGATTGTCGGGTGGGATCGATTCGGCCCTGGTCGCGGCGATCGCCCGCGATGCGGTGGGGCCTGAGAATGTCGTGGGGATCTCCATGCCGACCCGGTTCAATTCCGCAGGTACTAAGACCGATGCGCGCCGTCTGGCCCGGAATCTGGGGATCGTCTTTCATGAGATCCCTATTGAGAAGATCCTTGGGGCCTTTCAAAAGACCCTGCGTCCTTATTCCAAAGGGCTTTCGGGGGGGCTTGCCGGGGAGAATATCCAGTCGCGCATTCGGGGGAATATCCTGATGGCCTTCTCCAACGCGTTCGGGTGGCTCGTCCTGACCACGGGGAACAAGAGCGAGATGGCGACCGGGTACTGCACGTTGTATGGGGATATGTCCGGCGGATATGCGGTCATCAAGGATATCCTGAAGACCAGGGTTTATGATCTGGCGCGGTATGTCAACAGGAGGGATAAGCGGAACGTGATCCCCTTGAGCGTTATTCGTCGGGCCCCATCGGCCGAATTGCGTTTCGGGCAGAAGGATCAGGACTCTTTGCCGCCCTATTCCGCCCTGGATGCCCTGCTTGTCGAGTATGTCGAAAGGCACAGCCCTCTCAAGAAAATGCTCCGGAAGGGGAGCCCGTTGGTTGTGAAGAAAGTCGTTGAACTTGTCGATAAAAGCGAGTATAAGAGACGCCAAGCTCCCCCGGGAGTCAAGATCTCCGTCCGGTCCTTTGGCAAGGACTGGCGTCTTCCGCTCACCAACAAATACAAGACCTCCGGATCCGCATGAAACTGTCCGTTATTATTCCAGCCTATAACGAAGAAACGACCATTGTGGCGGTCATCGAGGCCGCCCGCTCTGTCGCCCTGCCGGGAGGGATGTCCCGGGAGATCCTGGTGATCAACGACGGGTCTTCCGACAGGACAGCGGAAGTATTGCGGGTCTTTGAGGGGGATCCCCTGGTCCGCGTTTTTCATCAGGAAAAGAATCAGGGCAAGACCGCGGCCATCAAGCGGGGGATCAGGGAAGCGGTGGGAGAGATCCTTCTGATCCAGGATGCGGATCTGGAATACAGCCCCGTCCAGTATCCTCAACTGTTGGCCCCGATCCTTTCCAAGACGGCGGAGGTTGTTTATGGCTCCCGCTTTCTGGGACATATCGAGGATATGAAAGCGGTCAACCGGTGGGCGAACAATTTTTCCAACATGTCTTTCAATCTTTTGTTCGGTACCCAGATCACGGACATCAACACCTGTTTCAAGGTGTTCCGGGCCGAGCATATCCAGGGGATGGAGATCGTCTCGGATCATTTTTCGTTCGAGACAGAGATCACGGCCAAACTGGTCAAGAAGGGCGTTCGCATTCTTGAAGTTCCGATCATGTACCAGGCCCGCAGCCAGAAACAGGGGAAAAAGATCGATTGGCCGAGAGCGATCTCCATGTACATGGCGATCATTCGTTTTCGTTTTTTTAATTAGGGTTCGTATTAAGTTTAGAATTGTATTGAGGCATCTTTTGTCTGAAAAGAAGAGAAGATCCCTGCCTCGACACACAAGTCGCTATCACGGAGAGAGATAATGGATATTCCGGGCCTTCCTGCGCCACAGGGGCTGTATGATCCCCGCTTTGAACACGATGCCTGCGGTGTCGGCTTTGTTGTCGATATCAATGGGCGCAGGTCCCATGAGATCGTTCAGAATGGTCTTCGGATCCTGGAGAACTTGAGCCATCGTGGGGCCTGTGGGTGTGATCCGCGGACCGGTGACGGGGCCGGGATCATGGTGCAGATCCCCGATCAGTTCCTCCGTCGGACATGTGCCGGGATCGGTATCGCCCTTCCCCGGGAAGGTGAGTATGCCTGCGGGATCGTTTTTTTGCCGCTGAACGCCGAGGAGCGGGCCCAGGCGCAGGCATGGTTCGAGGAGCATGTCCGTGAGGAGGGACAGGTTTTCTTGGGGTGGCGTGATGTCCCGCATGACGACAGGGAAGTCGGGAATGTGGCCCATTCTGCCCAGCCCGATCTCAAGCAGATCTTTGTCGGACGGGCTGAGGGGCTGGATGCCGAGGCCTTTGAACGGAAGCTCTTTGTGATCCGCAAAAGGACCTATGACAAGGTTCAGCGGTCTGACCTGTCCCAAAAGAAAAGTTTCTACGTCTGCAGCCTTTCTTCCCGGATTATGGTCTATAAGGGGCAGCTGATGTCCGATCAGGTCTTGGGGTTCTACAAGGACCTCAGGGATCCCGACGTCGTTTCTGCCCTGGCGCTCGTCCATTCCCGCTACAGCACCAATACGTTCCCGTCGTGGTCTCTCGCCCATCCTTATCGCGTGATCGCCCATAACGGGGAGATCAACACGCTTCGCGGGAACATCAACTGGATGCGGGCGCGCCAGATCCAGATGTCGAGCCCTCTGTTCGGGGAGGATATCCAGAAAAGCAATCCGATCATCGGTCCGTACGGGAGCGATTCCGCCTCCTTTGATAATTGTCTTGAGATCCTGACCCTGGCCGGCCGGTCGCTGCCGCATGCGGTCATGATGATGATCCCCGAGGCCTGGGTGGGACGAGCCGATATGTCCGAGGAAAAAAGGGCCTTTTATGAGTATCATGCCTGTCTCATGGAGCCGTGGGATGGTCCGGCCTCGATCGCCTTCACCGACGGGAGATATATCGGTGCGGTCCTGGACCGCAACGGACTTCGCCCTTCACGCTATCTGATGACCAAGGACGGTCTTGTCGTCATGGCCTCGGAGACAGGGGTCCTTGATATCGCGCCGGAACGCGTGCTCTCGAAAGGACGCCTCGAGCCGGGCAAGATGTTTCTGATCGATACCCGGGAAGGCCGGATCATTGAGGACAAGGAGCTCAAGGATTTTTATGCCCGTCGGAAACCTTATGGGAAGTGGTTGAAGGAGAACCTGGTTCTCCTGGAGGACCTTCCGGCCCCCAAGAAGCCGGGTGTGCTGAACGAGAAGACGCTCCTCAAGAGACAGCAGGTCTTCGGGTTCACCCAGGAAGACCTCAAGGTCGTCATGAAGCCCATGGTGGAGAACGGGGAAGAGGCGACCGGTTCCATGGGCGCGCATAATCCCATTGCGGTCCTGTCCGAGCGACCCCAGCCGCTGTTCCACTATTTCCATCAGTTGTTTGCCCAGGTCACGAACCCTCCGGTCGATGCGATCCGCGAGGAGATCGTCATGGCCGAGAATGTGTACCTGGGGTCGGAGCAGAATCTCCTCGATGAAACGCCTGAACATGCGCGCCGGCTGCGTCTGCCGC
Source organism: Elusimicrobiota bacterium (assembly GCA_012514595.1). Taxonomy (GTDB): domain Bacteria; phylum Omnitrophota; class Gorgyraeia; order Zapsychrales; family Fredricksoniimonadaceae; genus JAAYZZ01. The sequence goes on along the minus strand of JAAYZZ010000028.1, from coordinate 14,066 downwards.
GCCCGATTCTGAGCAATAAAGAGCTGGCCCAGATCGCCGAGGTCCACCGCGCCGGATTGAAGGCCAAGACCCTGCGGACCGTTTTTCCTGTGGCCGATGGTCCCGACGGGCTCGATGCCGCCATGACGCGTCTTTTCGCGGAAGCGGACCAGGCGGTCTCGGAAGACGCGAATATTCTGATCCTCTCGGACCGTGAAGTTGGTGACCAGAAGGCCCCGATCCCCTCGCTCCTGGCCTGTTCCGGGTTGCATCATCATTTGATCCGTCAGGGGACACGCACCAGGGTCTCGCTTGTCCTCGAGACAGGAGAGGCGCGGGCCATGCATCATTTCGCGGTCCTCATCGGTTACGGAGCGAACGCCGTCAATCCTTATTTGGCGATCGAGACCATCGAGGACGAGCTCAAGAAGGGGCACTATGAGGGGACCCTCGACCTTGATCATGCCGTGAAGAACTACATCAAGGCGACCCGCAAGGGCCTTTTTAAGATCATTTCAAAGATGGGGATTGCGACGATTCAGTCCTACTGCGGAGCCCAGATCTTCGAGGCCGTCGGGTTAGGCAAAGAGGTCATCGAGAAATATTTCACCGCGACACCCTCCCGGATCGGCGGGATGGACATCCGCACGATCGGGGAAGAGACGCTGCGGCGGCATCGTGTTGCGTATCCCGCGCACGAGCCCTCGGCCGAGATCCTCGATGAGGGCGGATGGTTCCACTGGCGCAAATGGTCGGAGTTCCATCAGATCAATCCCGAGGTCATCGCGACCCTGCAGCACGCGGTCCGGACCGGGGATTATGAACTTTTCAAGCGCTACTCCCGCCAGGTCAATGAGAATGACCGGGTGGTGGCGAATATCCGTGGGCTTTTGGGGTTCAAGCCCGGCAAGGCGATCCCCATCTCGGAGGTCGAGCCGGCGAACGAGATCGTGAAGCGTTTTGCGACAGGCGCGATGAGTTACGGGTCCATTTCAAAAGAGGCGCATGAGACGCTTGCGATCGCGATGAACCGGTTGGGCGCTTTCTCCAACACCGGTGAGGGCGGAGAGGATCCTGCGCGTTTCAAAAAGGACCCCAACGGAGACTGGCGGCGCAGCCGCATCAAGCAGGTGGCCCAGGGACGCTTTGGCGTCAACATCGAGTATCTCGTCAACGCGGACCAGATGCAGATCAAAATGGCGCAGGGGGCCAAGCCCGGCGAGGGCGGACAGCTTCCCGCGCACAAGGTCACCCGGGAGATCGCGGGCACCCGCGGGACAACGGCGGGTGTGCAGCTCATCTCTCCGCCGCCGCATCACGACATCTATTCGATCGAAGATCTGGCCCAGCTGATCTATGATCTCAAGAATGCCAATACCAGGGCCGATGTCAGCGTCAAGCTCGTGTCCGAGATCGGTGTCGGGACCATCGCGGCAGGCGTCTCGAAGGGCAAGGCCGATCATCTTCTGGTTTCTGGATATGAGGGCGGGACCGGCGCTTCTCCCCAGACCTCGATCAAACATGCCGGGCTTCCGATGGAGCTCGGGATCGCCGAGACCCAGCAGGTCCTCGTGATGAACGATCTGCGCGGGCGCATCCGTGTTCAGACGGACGGGCAGCTCAAGACGGGGCGCGATGTCGTCGTCGCCGCAATGCTAGGCGCCGACGAGTTCGGGTTCTCCACGATCGTGCTGGTCACGATGGGATGTCTGATGCTGCGCAAGTGTCATCTGGATGCCTGCTCCGTAGGGATTGCGACACAGGACCCGAAACTTCGCAGGAATTTCCGGGGGGCTCCCGATCAGGTCGTCAACTTCTTCATGTTCGTGGCCGAGGAGGTCCGGGAGATCATGGCCTCGCTCGGTTTCCGCAAGTTCGAGGATATGGTCGGTCGCACGGACTGTCTCGAACCGCGCCAGGCCGTTCACCACTGGAAGGCCAAGGGGGTGGACCTTTCGGGTCTTCTTAACCGTCCGGATGTCCCGGCGAACATCCCGATCCGGCATGTGGCGCGGCAGGACCACGGGCTTGAGAATGTTCTGGACCGGGAGATCGTGAGGCGCTGCCGCGAGGCCATTGAGGACAAAAAGCCTGTTGCGCTCGAGATGCCAATCAGGAATGTGAACCGGACCGCGGGGACGATCCTGAGCTCCGAGATTGCGCGGCGTTACGGGATGGCAGGGCTTCCGGAGGGGACGATCAATGTTCGCTTTTCCGGGTCTGCGGGCCAGAGTTTTGGGGCCTTTCTCTCCGCGGGCGTCACCTTCGAGCTCGAGGGAGATGCGAACGATTATGTAGGGAAGGGGATCTCCGGCGGGAGGATCGTTGTGCGGCCTCCGTCGAAGGCGTCCTTTGCGCCGGAAGACAATATCCTTGTCGGCAATGTCGTTCTCTACGGCGGCATCAAGGGGGAGGCGTTCTTCCGGGGGCGCGCGGGAGAGCGTTTCTGTGTGCGTAATTCCGGCGTCCATGCCGTTGTCGAGGGGATCGGGGACCACGGATGTGAGTATATGACCGGGGGGCGCGCGGTGATCCTTGGACCCACAGGCTGCAATTTCGCGGCCGGGATGTCGGGCGGGATCGCCTATGTCTGGGACAAGGCCGGTGATTTCACGCAGCGCTGCAATCTCGGGATGGTCGATCTGTTCCCGGTGGAGCATGCCGAGGACATCGCGGAACTCAAGGGACTGATCGAGAAGCACGCAAGGTGGACCGGAAGCGCGGTAGCCCGGTCCATTCTGGACAACTGGACAAAGACCCAGGGACAGTTTGTGAAGGTTTATCCCCGGGATTATCGTCAGGCGATCGAATCCGGGATCCTGAACAAGAAACCCATGGGTGTTCATGAGATCGCCAGCGAGGTGGGAAGCGATGGGTGAGATAAAGGGATTTCTCAAATATCCCCGCAAGGATTATACGCGCAAACCTGTGGCCGACCGGTTGAAGTGCTGGGAGGAATTCACCCAGCTCCCGGAGGAGGCTGAACTGAAGAACCAGGGCGCGCGCTGCATGGACTGTGGGATCCCGTTCTGTCAGTGGGGATGCCCCATCGGGAACATCATTCCCTCGTGGAACGATCTGGTCTATCGGGGCCAGTGGAAAGAGGCGTTGGCCCGTCTGCAGAAGACCAACAATTTCCCCGAGTTCACGGGGCGGGTGTGTCCGGCGCCCTGCGAGAACTCCTGCACGTTGGGGGTCAATAATCCTGCGGTCACGATCAAGAACATTGAGTTGGCTATTATTGAAAAGGCCTATGAGCAGGGATGGATCAAGGCCGAGCCTCCGAAGGTGCGTACAGGGTCCAGGGTCGCGGTGGTCGGATCGGGCCCTTCGGGTCTGGCCTGCGCGGATGAACTCAATCGCCGGGGGCACAGCGTGACGGTTTATGAGAAGAACGAGGTGATCGGTGGTCTTTTGACCCTCGGGATCCCGAATTTCAAGCTCGAGAAGCAGTTCGTCGAGCGGCGGATCAAGCGGATGGAAGAGGAAGGTGTTGTCTTCAAGACCCGGGCCCATGTGGGCGCTGAGATTTCCCCCGACGATCTGTTGAAGAATTATGACGCCGTGGTCCTTTGCGGCGGCGCCGAGCAGCCGCGCGACCTCAAGGTCCCGGGACGGGACCTCAAGGGTGTTTATTTTGCGATGCAGTATCTGACGCAGGAGACGCGCCATCTTTTGGGGCTGAAGACGGACAAGGCGGCCCCGATCAATGCCAAGGGCAAGAGGGTCATTGTTCTCGGAGGCGGGGATACGGGGTCTGATTGTGTCGGGACCTCGAATCGCCAGGGAGCCGTTTCTGTCCAACAGTTCGAACTTCTTCCCAAGCCTCCCGTGGAGCGCGCGGCGGGGAATCCCTGGCCGCAGTGGGCGAACATTTATCGGACATCCAGTTCTCACGAGGAAGGCTGTGAACGGGATTATAATATTTTGACCAAGGAGTTTTTGGGGGATGCGGAGGGAAATCTGAAAGGGATCCGCGCGGTGCGGGTCGACTGGTCGGGCCGTGATGCCCAGGGGCGTCCGGTCATGAAAGAGGTTCCGGGCAGTGAGTTCGAGGTTGCCTGCGATCTGGTCTTCCTCGCGCTGGGGTTCCTCGGGCCTGTGCGCGCCGGTCTTTTGGAGAGGCTGGGAGTGGAGTTGGATCAGCGCGGAAATGTGAAAGCGGATCATCGGAAAATGACATCACGGCCCGGCGTTTTTACCGCAGGGGATATGACCCGAGGCCAATCTCTCGTTGTGTGGGCGATCCATGAGGGGCGCACCGCCGCCGAGGGGGTCCACTCCTATTTGACAGGATGTGGAAAAGAAGAAAGAGGAGAGAAATGATGAACAGGGCGCTATGTTTCGTTGTTCTGGCCGCATTGGTTCTTGGAGGATGCGCGAAGCCGGCGGCTGACAAGACCGGGGCCCAGGGGATGGGCGAGTACCGGCGCCATCTGATCGAGGGGAATGTGTATCTCAAGCAGGGGGATCCTCAGAAGGCCGTAGCCTCATTTGCCAAGGCCATTCAGGCGGATCCTTCCCAGCCCGAGGCGTATTTGGTTCTTGCGAATGTTTTCCTTCGTTTGAAGCAGTATCAGCAGACCATTTCTGTTTGTGCCAGCGGGATCCAGAGGTTTCCGGAGAACGGGGATTTGTATTACCTGCTCGCTGTTTCTCAGGCGGAGGTCGGGAGCCTGATGGGGGCGGTGTCGGCGGCCAAGAAAAGCGTGGATCTTTTTTATGAGCAGAACAAGGAAGAAGAGGGAAAAAGGGCTGCTGCATTCTTCTTGAGTCTTGTGGCCAAGGCCAGGGAAGAAGGGGTTGCGACGCCCTAAAGTCCGTTCTGGAAATAACGCGTGTTCTGTTCTTGGAGGACCTTCGATCGTGCGCATTTTGTCAACAGGGTCCCTTCATTTCCGTCAGAGGATTTCTCTTCTGGCGGGGCTCCTTCTTTTTTTCCTCCCTTGGCCAATGGGCCATGCCGCTGCGGTCGTTCAAAGGACGCAGCAGCAGCGGGCCCAGCAGGAAGCCATTGTTCGTCAGCAGTATGAGATGATGATGGCCCAGCGTCAGGCCATGTATCAGCAGGCCGTCCAACAGGCCCAGGCCCAGCAGGTCGCGGCCTATCGCAAGGCAGCGGCCGAACAGGCGGCGTACAAGCAGGCCATGCAGCAGGCGGTTGCCCAACGCCAGGCCGCGGTTGTCCAGGAGGCCCAGGCTCGCCAGGCCGTCGCCCAGTATCAGGCCGCTCAGGTCCAGAAGCTGCGTCATGATATGGCAGAAGCCCAGGTCCTCAACGCCCAGCGGTCCGCGCAGATCAATGCCGAGCAGCAGATCAATGCCCAGCTGAACGAATACGCGACTTATATGGCGCTTCAGCAGCAGGCGATCGCTTCAAAGGTCCAGGGGGATGTGGCCCAGCAGATGATCACCCAGACCGTGGCCAAGAAGGCCGTGGCGGACCAGGTCCAGAATCAGAGGGTGGCGCAGAAGGTCCAGCAGCAGATGGTGGGCGCCCGGGTCGCGCAGACCGTGGCGGCCAAGAAGGCGTATGACCACTACCAGGAGATGGAGGAAGAGAGGGGCAGCGAGGAAGAACAGGGGTCGCGCCGCGTGACGGTGGTGAACATTGAGGATCTCTGGGCTGCCCTGGATCAGGCCAGCCGCCCGTGGCGGAAGATCATCGACCGGGAGGTGAAGGTCCTGACCGTTTCCGAGTATATCGACAGGTTCGTGGGGAACAAGGTCCTGATCCGAAAGACCCCCGGGCATTATGTTGACATGATCGATGGCATCCTAGAACAAAGCCCCCCGCTTCGGGAGGCCCCGTTCCTCAATGTCCTGGGATATGCGGCGGTCATGGAGTATGATTTTGATAATGGCCAGAACAAGGACGAGCTTGCCCGGCAGATGCTGGGGGAGGCCAATTTTGAGGCCAACAAAAGACGTATTCTGGGACGCTAGGGGTCTCTTTATCGTCGGAAACAGGCGCCCTAGAAAAGGCGATACCCCTTGACAAAGGGAATGGCGATGGATATATTAATTTAACTTTTCGGCATCATTTTCCCGCCGATAAAGGTTCCTTTTTAAAGATAAGGTCAGGATGAAAGACGCGGTTCTGTATCTTGAAGACGGCCGGATGTTCCGAGGCACGTCCCTGGGCACGACAGGGGAGACCTCGGGAGAGGTCGTTTTCAACACCGCGATGAGCGGGTATCAGGAGATCCTGACCGATCCTTCCTACGCGGGCCAGATCGTGGTGATGACCTATCCTTTGATCGGGAATTACGGCGCGAACCCCGAAGATGTTGAATCGGACCGGATCCATGTAAAGGGGTTCGTGGTCAAGGAATTCTGCCGGCATCATTCCAATTTTCGCGCGACCCAAAGCCTTATTTCCTATCTGGATGAGAACAGGATCATCGCGATCGAGGGGGTCGACACCCGAGCCCTGACTCGGCATTTGCGTCTTTCAGGCGCGATGAAGGGGATCATTTCGACCGAGGAGTTCGACCCTAAGGTCCTGGCCGCCAAACTCGAAAGAGTTCCCTCCATGGAGGGGGCAGATTGGGTCAAGGAAGTGGCGCCCCGCAAGCCGTATGTCTTTAAGGCCACGGGGAATGTACGCTACCGTGTCGCGGTCATTGACTGTGGCATCAAGCGGAATATCCTGCGGGAGATGGCTTCTTTGGGGCTGGAGTGCCATGTCATTTCCCCGACGACAAGTGCCCGGGATATTCTGGATCTCAAGATGGACGGTGTTTTTCTTTCAAGTGGTCCCGGTGACCCGGCCGCGGTCACCTATGTGATCGAGACCGTTCGGGAGCTGATCGGAAAGATCCCTATCTTCGGGATCTGTCTGGGCAACCAGATGATCGGCCTGGCCCTGGGCGGCAAGACGTATAAGCTCAAATTCGGTCATCACGGGGCGAACCATCCTGTCAAGGATCTGGAGAGCGGCCGGATCGGTATCACGTCGCAGAACCACGGGTTCTGCGTGGATGTCAAGACATTGCCTCCGGACGATATCGAGGTCATTCATCTGAACCTGAACGATCAGAGCGTTGAAGGGTTGCGGCACAAGAAGTATCCGCTCTTTTCGATCCAGTATCATCCCGAGGCCTGTCCCGGGCCGAATGATGCGAAGTATTTATTCCAGAAATTTATCGATCTGATCGAAGGGACAAAGGCGGCGCATGCCTAAGCGTACGGACATCAAGAAGATCCTTCTTATCGGCTCGGGTCCGATCATCATCGGTCAGGCCTGCGAGTTCGACTATTCCGGGACCCAGGCCTGTAAGGCCCTTCGCGAAGAGGGCTACCAGGTCGTTCTTGTCAATTCGAATCCGGCGACCATCATGACCGATCCCGAGATCGCGGATGCGACCTATGTGGAGCCCCTCTCCGTCGAGATCCTGGAGCAGATCATCGCCAAGGAGCGTCCTGACGCTGTTCTGCCCACTCTGGGGGGGCAGACGGGGCTGAATCTGGCGGTCGAGCTCTGGGAGAAAGGGATCCTTGAGAAATATAACGTCGAGATGATCGGCGCGAATTACGAGGTCATCAAGAAGGCCGAGGACAGAAAGAAATTCAAAGAGGCCTGTCTGCGGGTGGGCCTGGACCTTCCCCAGAGCGCCTTTGCCTATACGATGGATGAGGCCTGGGCCGCCGCCGAGGAGATCGGGTTCCCTTGCATCATCCGTTCGAGCTTCACGCTGGGCGGTACGGGTGGATCCATCGTGTACAGTCGCGAGGAGTTCGATGCCAAGGCCTCTTTAGGGCTCGAGAGCAGCATGATCAACGAGATCCTCATCGAGGAATCGATCGAGGGGTGGAAAGAATATGAGCTCGAGGTCATGCGCGACAAGAAGGACAATGTCGTTATCGTCTGTTCGATCGAGAATCTGGACCCCATGGGGGTGCATACCGGGGATTCGATCACGGTCGCGCCAGCCCAGACCCTGACGGACCGCGAGTACCAGATGATGCGGGACGCTTCTCTCAAGCTCATCCGGGAGATCGGTGTCGAGACGGGCGGGTCGAACATCCAGTTCGCGGTCCATCCCAAGAACGGCCGCATGGTCGTGATCGAGATGAATCCGCGGGTGTCCCGATCCTCGGCGCTGGCTTCGAAGGCCACGGGATTTCCCATCGCCAAGTTCGCCGCCAAGCTCGCCGTAGGGTTCTCGCTCGACGAGATCCGTAACGATATCACCCGCGAGACCCCGGCGTCCTTCGAGCCGACGATCGATTATTGTGTTGTGAAGATCCCGCGGTTCACGTTTGAGAAGTTTCCCGAGGCCAAGGACGTCCTGGGCGTTCAGATGAAGTCCGTGGGAGAGACCATGGCCATTGGCCGGACGTTCAAGGAAGCCCTGCAAAAAGGTCTCCGTGGGCTTGAGATCCACCATATCGGGCTCGATAACAAGAGTGATTATCGGGCCATTGAGGACGAGAAGGTCCGCCAACGCCTGCGCGAGCCGAACGCCTCGCGCATTTTTTATATCAAGTACGCGCTCCAGAAGGGCTGGTCGCTCGAGGAGATCGTGGAGATTTCCCGGATCGATCCGTGGTTCATCGCGCAAATGCAGCAGATCCTGGAGCTCGAGATATCCCTTGTCGATGAAGCAGCAAAGACAAAGACGCTGTCCGAGAAGTCTCTTCGACGCGCCAAGGAATGGGGGTTCTCGGATGCCCAGCTCGCCGAGATCCTGGGAATGAGCGAGAGCCAGGTCCGGACGCTCCGCAAGCAAATGGGCATCGTGGCGACCTTCAAGCTGGTGGATACCTGTGCGGCGGAGTTCGAGGCGTATACCCCGTATTTTTATTCCACCTACGAGACCGAGGACGAAGCGGTCATCCAGAACGCAAAGAAGGCCCAAGGCTCTGATAAGCCCCGTCGGAAGATCATGATCTTGGGGGGAGGGCCTAACCGGATCGGCCAGGGGATCGAGTTCGATTATTGCTGTTGTCATGCGGCCTTTGCCTTGAAGGCGCAGGGGATCGAGACCATCATGGTCAATTCGAACCCTGAGACCGTCTCTACGGATTATGACACCTCTGATCGTCTCTATTTCGAGCCATTGACTTTTGAAGATGTGATGAACATCCTTGATGTCGAGAAACCCGACGGGGTGATTGTGCAGTTCGGGGGGCAGACGCCCCTGAACCTGGCGCGGCGCCTTCAGCAGGCCGGAGCCCCGATCATTGGAACGAGCGTCGACTCCATTGATGTGGCTGAGAACAGAGAGCGCTTTGCGGAGCTCATGAACCGTTTGAGGATCGCGCAGCCGAATAATGCCATTGCGAATTCCGTCGATGAGACCGTGGCCGCGGCCTCGCGGGTCGGGTATCCCGTTCTGGTCCGTCCGTCCTATGTTCTGGGGGGCCGCGCCATGCGGATCGTTTATGACGAGGCTTCTCTTTTGTCCTTTGTGGATGAAGTGGCCGATGTCTCTCGCGGGCATCCGATCCTCATCGACAAATTCATCGAGGACGCGATGGAGGTCGACGTGGACGCGCTTTGCGACGGAAAGAAGGTGTTTGTCGCGGGCATCATGGAGCACATCGAGAATGCGGGGATCCATTCGGGTGATTCGGCCTGCGTGTTGCCTCCGCATACCCTTTCCGAGACGATCGTCTCCACGATCCGGACCTATACGCAGAACATTGCGCTCGCGCTCAATGTCATCGGGCTCTTGAACATCCAGTTCGCGGTCAAGGGCAAGAAGGTCTATATCCTTGAGGTCAATCCCCGGGCCTCGCGGACCGTCCCGTTCGTGTCCAAGGCGATCGGGGCGCCCCTCGCCAAGATCGCCTCCCGGCTCATGGCCGGGGAGACGTTGGATGATTTCGAGCTTCCCGACTTGGAGAATCTGTCCCAGGTCGCGGTCAAGGAGTGCGTGCTCCCCTTCTCCCGCTTCTCGGGGGTCGATATCATCCTGGGGCCGGAAATGAAATCCACCGGGGAGGTCATGGGGCTGGCCCCTACGTTCGGTGCTGCTTTTGCCAAGAGCCAGATCGCGGCCAATCAGCCGCTTCCGCGGCAGGGCGGGGTCTTCATGAGCGTTCAGGAGAGCGACAAGAGGAATATTGCCTTCATGGCCAAGCGTCTCCAGGACCTCGGATTCAAGATCTATGCGACCAAGGGAACCGCCAAGGTCCTTCGCTCGAGCGGGGTCACTGTTGTCGTTGTGGACAAGGCCGGCGAGGGGGAGAACAATGCCCTTCTTCTGATCGAACAGAAGAAGATCGCTCTCGTTGTCAACACTCCGTCGGGGAAAAAGAGCCAGTCTGATATGCGAAAGATCCGGGCTGCTGCGATCATGCACAATGTGCCCTGCATCACGACCTTGCAGGGCGCTTGGGCCGCAGTTCAGGGGATCGAGTCCGCGCTCAAGGACGGGTTTACCGTCAAGTCATTACAGGATCATTATCAGCACAAATGATCCTTTTGGTGATATAGTGAAAACGGCTGAAAGGGGGGAGGAAGTCCTTTTTCAGCTTTTCTTCTTTTTGAGGGTTTATGTGCGGCATCATCGGGATCTCCAATCATCCTGAAGCGTCCAAGCTGGCTTATCTGGGGCTCTACGCCCTGCAGCATAGAGGGGAAGAGGCCTCAGGCATCGCCACATACGACGGAGAGGGTGTCCATATCATCAAGGACAAGGGGCTTGTGGTGGATGTTTTTCAATCCTCCCAGATTGCCTCCCTTAAAGGGAATGTCGCGATCGCCCACACGCGCTATTCCACGACCGGATCCTCCAACAAAAAGAACTGCCAGCCTTTCCTCGTCACGCATCGAAGCCGTCCCGTCGCCATCGCGCACAACGGGAATCTGACCAATACCGAACAGCTGTATCAGCGGCTTGAGGAGGGGGGATCGATCTTCCAGACCTCCATGGATTCGGAAGTGATCATCCACCTTCTGGCCCGGACCCCGAACGGGGATCATAAGAAATGGCTCAGCACGGTCCTGTCCCAGCTCGAGGGGGCCTTTTCTCTCGTGTTCATGATCGAGGGGACCATCATCGGGGCACGCGACCCTCATGGGTTCCGCCCTTTGGTCCTGGGGCGTCTGGAGAAGGGGTATATCCTTGCGAGTGAGAGTTGTGCCCTGGACCTGACCATGGCGGAGTTCGTGCGGGAGATCGAGCCGGGCGAGGTTGTGATGATTAACGGTGACAAGATCGAATCGTTCTTTCTTCCGGCCGCGGCCCAGGCGAAAAAGGCCCAGTGCATCTTTGAGAACATCTACTTCGCCCGTCCGGACAGCCATATTTTCAACGATAACGTTTATCAGGTCCGGAAACGGCTCGGGGCACAGCTCGCCAAGGAAGCGCCTGTCGTCGATGCGGATTTCGTCATGCCCATCCCGGATTCAGGGGTCTATGCGGCCCTGGGGTATGCAGATGAGCTCGACCTTCCGTATGAGATCGGAATGATCCGCAATCATTATGTCGGACGGACATTTATTCAGCCGGTCCAGATGATGCGGGATTTTCGGGTACGGGTCAAACTCAATCCCATTCGAGAGATCATCAGGGGAAAGAAGGTCGTTGTCGTCGAAGATTCGATCGTGAGAGGCACCACGAGCCGCAGCCGCATCCGGGAGATCCGCAATGCGGGGGCCAAGGAGATCCACATGCGGATCAGCTGCCCTCCGATCATTGCCCCGTGTTATTACGGTATCGACTTTCCCTCGGCGAAGGAACTGATCGCCCATGACCGCTCGGTCCAGGAGATCGCGAAGTTCATCGAGGTCGATTCTCTGGCGTACCTGAGCCTCGAGGGGATGCTGTCCGTGATGAAAGATGGCCCGCGGTTCTGCCGGGCGTGTTTTTCGGGGGAGTATCCTGTTCCTCCGCCGCTGAATACGAGCAAGTATCTTCTGGAAGGGGCCAGGAAATAAGAGAGGGTCTTTGCCAGGTCCCTGGCAGGGGATGATACAAAAAGGAAAAAGGTCGCCCGTATGAGCAAGTTCATTTTTGTGACAGGGGGGGTTGTCTCGAGCCTTGGCAAGGGGATCGCGGCCGCCTCCATCGGCAAGCTTCTGGAGACCCGCGGCCTTCACGTCACCATTATCAAGTGCGATCCCTACTTGAACGTCGATCCGGGGACCATGAACCCCTATCAGCACGGCGAGGTCTATGTCACCGATGACGGCGCCGAGACGGACCTGGATCTCGGTCATTACGAGCGGTTCACCAACGGGATCTTCACGAAAGACAACAATGTCACAGCAGGAAAGATCTATTATTCTGTCATCACCAAGGAGCGCAAGGGGGACTATCTGGGCAAGACGGTCCAGATCATCCCGCATATTACCGACGAGATCCAGCATTGCATCAAGAAGGTGGCCAAGAATCACGACGTGGATGTGGTGATCGTTGAGATCGGCGGGACCGTCGGCGATATCGAGAGCCTTCCGTTCCTGGAGGCCATCCGTCAGCTGCGCTGGGAGATGGGCGAACATTACGCCATCAATATCCATGTTACCCTCCTGCCGTACATCAAGTCCTGCGGTGAGCAGAAGACAAAGCCGACCCAGCATTCCGTCGGAAGACTGCGAGAGATCGGGATCCAGCCGGATATCCTTTTGTGCCGTACCGAACGGCCGATCTCCCAGGAACAGCGGGAGAAGATCGCCCTGTTCTGCAACGTTGATGTCGAGGGGGTCGTCGAGGCGCCGGATGTGAAGCATATCTATGAGGTCCCTTCCTCTTTCAAGAAAGAGAACCTGGATTCCCTGATCCTGAAGAAGCTCAATATCAAGGCGCCCGAGAGGGATTTCAAGGCCTGGGAAGATTATGTGGTCAAGCGGCTGCGTCACCCGAAGAAGGAGGCGACGATCGCTGTGGTGGGCAAATACATTCTGCTCCCGGATGCGTACAAGTCGATCTACGAGGCCCTGGGCCATGCCGGGATCGCCAATGATGCCAGGATCAACATCGTCAAGGTGGATTCGGAGGATCTGGAGAAGGGAAAGATCGACCGCTTTTTCAAGAATGTGCAGGGCGTTCTGGTTCCCGGTGGATTTGGGCACCGGGGGATCGAAGGCAAGATCAGGGCGATCCGTTTTGCCCGCGAGAACGATATTCCCTATTTCGGGATTTGTTTGGGTATGCAGCTGGCCACGGTCGAGTTCGCGCGCAACATTTGCGGTCTCAAGGGGGCCAACTCGACGGAGTTCGAGAAGAACGCCAAGGACCCCGTGATCAGTCTTTTGGCCGAGCAGCACCAGATCACGGATATGGGCGCCACCATGCGTCTGGGGGCTTACCCCTGCCGTCTGGTCAAGGATACGCGGGTGCAGGTCGCCTACAAGAAAGAGGACATTTTAGAACGCCACCGTCACCGCTATGAATTCAACAATGCCTACCGCGAGGTCCTGACGTCCAAGGGGCTCGTGATCTCCGGGGTCAACCCGGAGCGCGATCTTGTGGAGGTCGTGGAAGTCCGGAAACACCGCTGGTTCCTGGGATGCCAGTTCCACCCCGAATTCCGGTCCAAGCCGGACAAGCCGCATCCCTTGTTCCGTGATTTTATCGCCGTAGCTCTTACTGTGAAATGACGCGTGACGGTCTGAAGTGATTCTTGACAGCCGTGAGGTCTGTGTTATCATCTAGGCTCTTTCGGTTTCTTGTTCTTTCGCGCGGGTGGTGAAATTGGTAGACACATACGTTTGAGGGGCGTATGGGGTAACCCGTGTGGGTTCAAGTCCCACCCCGCGCACCAGACCATCCGAGGGTTGAGGCCACAAGCCTCAACCCTTTTTTATTGCCGGTTTTTTCCGTTGATTTCCGGCCAGGGCTGCGCTTAAATAAGAAAAAATGGAGGACGGTTATGGAGATCGAGGTCAGCGCCAGCATTCTGTCCTGTGATTTCGCCTATCTGGGAGACGCCGTTCAGATGGCCGAGAAAGCAGGGATCGATCGGTTCCACATCGATGTCATGGACGGGCATTTTGTTCCCAATCTCACGATCGGTCCTGTGATCGTGGAGGCGGTCCGTCGGCATACGAAAAGACCGATCAAGGCGCATCTCATGATCGAGAATCCGTGGGATTATGTTGATCCTTTTATCAAAGCCGGGGCGGATATCAT
>JAAYZZ010000231.1 GCA_012514595.1 Elusimicrobiota bacterium | reverse complement strand
TCTCCGAGATCTTCTCTCTGAGATGTCGCATCATATTATCAAAGGTAATGGCCAGGCTCCCGATCTCATCCCGGGAGGAAAGGACGTCTTCCCCGATGATGGCATTCAGCGATCCCGTCGCTGCAACGGCCTCGAGCCTGCGCAAAGGCCTTGTGATAAGCGTTGAAAAGAACCAGGCCAGAAGTCCTCCGAAAAGAATGAACATCATGCAGACATCCATGATCTGACGGCGGATCCTTCGCAAGCCCCGCAAGAGCTCTTCTTCATAGACCGTCGCCCCAATAACCCACCCCCATTTGTGACAACGGGAAAAAACAATAAGCTTGGGATGAACATTTCTTTCCCCGATCGCACGCGCCACGATGCGGCGCATCACAAACGACCGGTCAGGAATTCCTCCCGCAGAAGACCTAAGATCCCGAAGGCCCCAGACATCCTCCACTTTCTCCCCATCCCTCAGGCGATCCTTGGAGACAAGGAACACGCCTTCGCCATCCACAACCCATAAATATCCGCGCTTTCCCACTTTCTGCGAGGCGATCTTGTCCTTGACCTCTTCCTGAAGAATGCGCTCCAGATCGGCACTCTTGAAGTCCGTCTCGCTCATGATCGCGGCAATGATCCAGCCGCGCTCAGGGACCGAAAAGACCGCGGCGACAAAGATACGGCCCTCCTTGATCCCCGACTCCCCGAACTCGACGATCCCGACTCCGCCTCCTTTTAAGCCATGGGCCGCATGAACGATCTCATAACGAAAGTCCTCGGGGAGCTCAAGCATGGCCTCGACATTCCCAGCCCCCTGCTCATCCAGAGAGCTCAACGGCTCCCCCGAACGATCCAGAACGACAACACGTCCGCTGCGCCCCATCTCGATGCCCGCGACCCGCTCAAAAAACGCGCTCTCGGCCGCCTTCCCCCTTCCGACAAAAGAGACCATCTGCCCAACAGAGAACGCCACCGATGATAACCGCTTCTCGACAAGATACCTCTCCCGCCGGAGAATGCGCTGGTACTCGGCATAGTACACATCCGTGACAGTATGCCAGCCATCCACAATGAGCTGAAGGTCCCTTTGCGACGCCTGGATTATTTCGCGGTAAGAAGTCTGGTAGGCCCAAATCCCCATGACCACCGTTGGCAGGGTGACCAGAAGAGTGCACAAGGCCAGAAAACGCCAGCGAATGCTGTAGAAACCTGAAGATCTGTTGTCAGAAAGGGACGTCTTCATTCCTTGTAATATCCCGCAGCCTCAAAGATATTCTCCCACTCATGAGCCACACGGTCCATGGCCTCCTCGGCCGTGACCCCCTCGTCGAAAAGATACGCGTTCCAATATTTCCGCGAAATACCCAGAAGTTCGTTATATTCAGGGACCGTCCAGAAATCCTTCAGGATCTTCATCGACTCGACCAAGGCAGGATTATACGGTTTGGCAGCCAGGAATTCTTCAGATGTCAGGACCTCGCGATGACAGGGAAATCCCCCCAGTCTCGCCCACTGAGCCTGGGTCTCTTTCCGGGTGAACCATTCCATGAACTCGAGCGCGGCCTCCTTGTTCTTCGACCATTTGACCAAAGACAGCCCCTGCCCGCCCACAGAAGAGAACCGGCCCGCAGGTCCGGCGGGATTGGCAAAGAATCCCGTGACCCCCAAAAATGGATTCTTCGCCGGATCGACCAGATCCGGGAAAAAGGCGAAATAGCTCATCACCATCGCGACTTTCCCCTGCATGAAAGCGCTATTGGTCTCATTCACATAGGCGCGATACCAGTCCGGATGCCCCAGGGCATGGAGCGCTTTGTACATTTTCAACGCTTCCACGCTCACAGGAACATTCAAGATACCATTGACCTGGAACGTCTCCGGATCCCCGAGAGACCCCCCCCATGCCCAGACCAGGGTCTGGATCCCCATCGTCGTTCCGTCATAATCCGGCGTAGCCCAAACGTTCACACCATAAAAATCCTTCTCGGGACGATAAAAGAAATGGGCCACATCATAGAGCTGCTGCCATGTCCGGGGCACCCCGAGCTCGTATCCATACCGCTCTCGAAAGGCCTTCTGCTCCGCCGGGTCCTCGAAAAGGTCTTTGCGGTAGGCGAACCCCATCGCATCTCCCATCAAGGGAACGGCCCAATAGCGTCCCGAACCGCGGGGATATTCCGCATATCCCTCCATCGCCATGGGCTGCATCTCCTGGTCGATAGCCCGCTCACGGATCCAGCGCGTCAGGTCCGTATAGTACCCTTCCTGAACACCGCGCCCCAGCCACTGCGAGTCCCCTCCGACGAGATCGCAGGGGATCTCACGACCGAAGAAACTTTCAGAGAAATGGTCCCAATGGACCTGGACGACCCGGACCCGGATCCCGGTCTCCCTCGTAAATTGTCGGGAAAGCTCCTGAAGATAATCAGCCGCGGACCACTGGGCCCAGAGGATCGTGATCTCCGGTGAAGAAGAAGAAGAAGAAGAATGCTGAAGAGGCTGGCAGGCAAGGAACAGCGAGACGATACCGACGAGAACGAGGAACAGGATCCGTTTCATATCGACCTCCTGGGGCGGCCTTTCCACATTGCCTTCATCTTATGGGATAGCCCTTCAAAAATCAACGCTTAGTTGAAGGCCCAACAAAAAACCCGGCTGTCTCCAGCCGGGCTTATCGTATTCTCTCTTGCGCTCAAACCATTTCGAGATCGCCCCCATTGATCCGACGGTAGTAGCATCCAGAACGGGTCTTCCCCGAGGCATCCTTGGTATGACACGACCCCTGCCCCTTGAGCTTCACCAAATAGAGAAGCGAATTCTGCTCGCAGTTGACCCTGACATCGACGATCTGAAGTTCATCCCCTGAGGTCTTGCCCTTGATCCACAATTCATTGCGGGATGTGCTCCAGAAGGTCGCGAGCCCCGTCCCGAGCGTGTGACGAAGGGCCTTCTCGTTCGCGTAGGCGAGGATGATGACCTCCTTCGTGGCCGCATCCTGGACAATCACCGGGACCACTGGCTCGGCCGACGCCGCGATCTTGCGCAGCTTTTCAAAATCCATGAGAAGGGCCTGCCCCTCCTCGAGCATCTGATGGGTGATCTCACCCTTGAATTCCTTACGGTTCATGCCGCGTCCTTCCCTTACTGATTTATATGGACGATCTTCGCAGGGGGAAACCCGTTAAAGTATGTCGAAGAGGCGTGGGAATAGGCCCCGATGTTCTCCGCGTAGACCAGATCGTGGATCTCCAGGTCCGGAAGCTCCGCCGAGAGCGTGAGCGTATCGAGCGCGTCACATGTGGGACCGAACACGGCCGAGATCCTCTTCTCCCCGTCCTTGAACGCCTTCACCGGATAATTGCAGTGATCGAAGATCTGCCCCGAGAAGGTGTGATAGACCCCATCGTTGATGTAATAGCAGGGCTTGTCGTCGCGCATGGCCTTCCCCACGACCTTGGCCACCGCCGTACACGCGTCCGCGACCATGAACCGCCCCGGCTCGGCGAGAAGATGGATGTCCGGCGGGAAAAGACGCGCGAACTCGCTGTTGAGCTTCTTCGCCAGGGTCTTGAAGGCCTTGACCTTGGGATCATACTTGACCGGGAACCCGCCGCCGATATCGAGGATGATGAGCCTGCGGCCAAGCCGCGACTCGACCTCTCTCATGATGTTCGCGGAGAGCTGCAGCGCCTGGATATAATTGTTGAAATTGGTGCACTGGCTCCCGACGTGGAAGCTCAACCCCTCGACCTCAAGCCCCATGGCAAAGGCTTGCTCGATCAGGTCCACCGCCTCCCCCGGATGTGCCCCGAACTTGGAGGACAGCTCCACCATCGATCCGGTATTCGGAACACGGATCCGAAGGACCAGCCCCGCGTTAGGCGCGTGCCTCTTGATCTTCTTGAGCTCCTCGCTGTTGTCGTAGGTCACCAGCGGCTTGTACTGATCAAGCGCCTCGAGCGTCTCGACGGGCTTGATCGTATTGGCATAGATGATCTTGTCCCAGATCCAGTCCTGGCGCTCCTTGTCCGGCATATGCCTGATGTTCTCAT
>JAAYZZ010000230.1 GCA_012514595.1 Elusimicrobiota bacterium | reverse complement strand
TCTCTCAAAAATCGGGTCAGCCCGGAGGAAGAATCCTCGAGCATCACGGTCGCGGACTCGGGAAGGTCGAGCCACGCGATCCCCACGATCTTGTACTTCGCCATTTTCCGGCTGATGAGACCATCCTCTCCGGTTTCGTCGGAGCGAACCGGCTTCTCATACGGCTTGAAGAGATTCCTCGACGCGATCTGATCGACGTAAAACGCGACCCCCTTGGCCTGGGGCATCAGAATATTGACGGTTCCGGCGGGAGCAACAGGGGTCGCCGCAATATCGATCGGGGCCAAGAGCATGTCGCGGCCCGATTTGATCTGATAACCGAAGAACAGAAGGCTGGCGATCGCGGCCAGAACCAAAAATTAATTGAGCTGTAACATCTTGAAGGACAATCGCGAATTGCGTCTGACGGCGGCGGGCGCGGAGGCAGAAGAGACCTGACCCGAAGGGGCCTTCTTGGTCTCTTCAATGATCCTCAAGAGCTTTTCTTCTGGGGTTTCTTTCTTTGCCATTTTCTCGTCGGGATAACGGCCCAATGATGTTATTTTATTTATTTATATGCCGTTAAGACAATCTCATATTAACATGGGCTCAAGTGCGGGCAACATTTTTTTATCTTTTTTTCTCGATAAAAAACCCGCCGATGAAAAATCGGAGCGCTCCCACCCCAAAACCGGCTGAACGCATGAATGCGCGCAGCCACATCACCCCGCCATACCTCCATCCGTCCACGAAGGAAGCTCCCATGACAATTCCCCAAAGCACCTCAAAGACCAGGAAGAACGCCGCCCACCCCAGCCAAAGATGGGGCCATGGTCCCAAAAGCAGATGCAGGAACGTCCCGGGGACCTCCGCCATGTCTTTCCAAAACGTATAGCCGTCCCCTCCCGCCATCCGGGGATGGGTCCGGTACATCTTGGCCCGCCAGAATCCGTGCCGGTACTGCTCCTTCAAATACCGTCGGAGATCCTCCTGATGAAAATGGTCCACCAGGGCCCCGCGCACGAACCGGATCCGGTGTCCCTGGGCCCTCAGGCGGTAGCTCAGATCATTGTCCTCACCGCTGGCATGACGGTATGTCCCGTCGAATCCCCCCAAGGTCAGAAAAAGGTCCCGACGGATCGCGACATTATAACTCCCGAAGCAGTTCACGATCTCGCCCATCAGGACACGATGGCGATAGAGGATCTCGCGATGGATCCCCCGCGCGAGGAAGGAGGAAGGGTTCGCGATCCCGTAGCTGCCGCAGACGGCCCCGATGTCGTCGGAGGAGAACCCCTCCAGGATCTTCCCGACCCAATCGACCTGCGGCCGGCAATCCGAGTCCGTGAAGAGGACGATCTCTCCGCGTGCCGCTTCAGCCCCCCGATTGCGCGCCGATGCGGGACCCGCGTTCTCCTGACGGAGGCACCGGACCGACGGAAAACGGGACACCGCCTCCGAAGTCCCGTCGGTAGATCCGTCATCCACCACAATGATCTCGACGGAACCGGGATAGGTCTGACACAAAAGGGCCTTCAGGTTCTCTCCGATCGTCCCGGCCGCGTTATAGGCCGGCACCACCACGCTGACCAGTGAGGGGGTCATGTCCGGTCCTTCCCCTCAAGGTCCTTGAGAGCCGCCTCCAAAAGGCCGATCCTCTGGGCCATGAGATCATTGCGGCGGTTCTGCTGACAGAGAAAGATGGTGAGCAAAAGACTCAAGAAAACGAACATCACCAGAAGCCCGAAGAAAATGAAATTGCTCGGGACCTCAAAGCCCAGGGCGTACGCGACGCGCGCCGGGATCGAGGGAAAAAGAGAGCAAACCACCCCGACGAGAGAAAAAAAGAGCCAGGAAAAGGCATACTTGAACGTGAGCTTCTCCCGACGGACAAGCTCCACGACAAACAAAAGAACAACGAGAGAGACCGAGAGCTCTAGGATGCGGATGTCCATGGGCCATACACCTTTCTATCGCGGAACATGTGAAGAAGGATCGCGCCTGTCACCTTGATCATATAATAGGGCGAACGGATCCTTCCGATGGAGCTTTTCCCCGACCGGCGCGGCCGCATCACGACCGGCACCTCGCAAAGCGTTGCCCCCAGACGCCTCGCCACGACGATGGACTCAGGCTCCGGAAAGTCGGAAGGATAATATCCGGCGAAGATCCGGATGAGCCGCGCATTGCAGGCCCGGAACCCCGACGTCGGGTCGGTCGCCTGGAATCCCGTCAGAAAGGCGATGAGCCGACGAAAGAACCTGATGCCCACCCGACGAAAAAAAGAGGACCGGAACCCTTTCTCGTCGGAAAGAAAGCGGCTCCCGATCGCCATATCCACAAGACCGCTCAAGACGGGGTCCACAAGACGCTTTAAATAGGCGACATCATGCTGACCGTCCCCGTCGACCTGGACGGCGATATCGAATCCGCGATCAAGGGCATAGCGGTATCCGGTCTGGACCGCGCCGCCAATGCCGAGATTGAAAGGGAGCGAGACCACGACCGCCCCGGCATCAGCCGCAACGGCCGCCGTGCGGTCCCGGGAACCGTCGTTGACAACAAGGACTTCGACGGAAAAAGGAAGGGAGCGGACGTCGCGCACCGTAGCGACGATGGCCCCCTCCTCATTGAACGCCGGGATGATGACCAGGATCTTCTTATTCATGACGTCCTCCCGAACGGGAACAGCTGTCCCAGACGAGAGGAGAGCGCATAATCCATCACGATATCCCCCACACGCACAACGACCCCGCCCCGAATTTCGCGAGAGACCCCGCTCTCGACGGAGGCCCCGGGGAACTTCTCCCGGAGGAGGGCCAACAGGTCCTGTTCCGTTCCCCGATGCGGCGGCCGGTCCCAGACGACAAAGGCAACAGCCCCCTCCTCCATCGGCGAGGGGGTCCGCAACGCGAGCGCCTCCAGAAGGGCCGAAATCAGTTCGCCCTCGAGGACCTTTCTCAGAACATAAAAGATGATGATAAAGACGATCGCCTGAAGGGCCAGAAACTTAATGAGCATCCGCGCCTCCCCCAGGGACACGCCCCTCTGATTTCAAGTAAAGATACTTCGCCGCCAGGGCCATCAGGGCATCTCCCGCAGGCTCCTTGAGGACCTCATCGGGTCTCACCCCTTCAAAAGGGAATGGTCTCCCGTCGGGAAAGTGCCCCCGTGCCACCACAAGGGCCAGACGCGATCCGTCCGAAAGGTCGAACAGGCTTTTGAGCAACACTTGCCCTGCGGTCTGCGTCCCGATCACAAGGGCTCGGCCTCTCTCCTGAAGTGTCCCACTGAAGAGTTCCGCCGCACTCCCGGTCTCCTCGTCCACAAGAACGACCATCGGCCAGTCAAAATGAAAGGCCTCCGGGATCCGGGGGATCACAAGATCTGACCGCGGACGACTCTTGCCCTCGAAATAGGCAAAGACCTGATCGTTGGGCAGGAAGAAGGCCGAAACAAGCAGGGCGGCCAAAGGCGGCCCCCCAGGATTTCCCCGCAGGTCCAGGACCAGGCCCCGGGGAGACATGGCGGACACCTCACGGAGCGCCCGCTCCATGTCCTCGTTCGTCTGACGATTGAACTGACGGATCTCGATCCCCGCGATCCCCGGGATCGACGTCGGAACCGCAAAAACGGTCTGGCGGTAATATTCCCGGCTCTCGATCTCGATGGAGTGCGGTTGGCGGAGACGGGAGTCCAGGAAATCGATCCGGACACGGCTCCCAGCCAGGGGCGTCAACGCCTCGATGATGGCGTTTTCCTCCAGATCGCGAACCCCCTTCCCGCCGACCCGAAGGATCAGGTCCTCGGCCCGAAGTCCCTGAGCATAGGCATCGGCCCGGGGCTCCACAAAATCGACGATGAACCCGGCAGGGACCTTGCGCCCCGCGATCCCCAGATCGATCCTCTGCCCGTAGACCTCCTGGGCGAACTTCTTGGCAGGTTCCGGCGGAAGGAACCGCGAGAAGCGGTCATCCGGCTGTTTCAGGAAATCCACCAGATACGCAGAGGAACGCCAGCGGACGTAGTCATCGCTCTTGCCCTCGGAACGGAGGTTGGGCAGGATCTTTTCATCGAACGTCTCCAGAAAACGATCGTAGTCCCCAGGTCGAATGTCGAAATAATAATTCTCGGTCATCAGACCGTAAACTTCCTGGAAATAATTGAGATATTGATCCCGCAGACCAGAAACCTGGCCGGGACCCGAGGATTGACCTGTGGCGCAAGAGGAAAGAGAACAAAAGGACGAAAGCATAAGAATTAGAAAGAAATGCCGCATCGGGATCCGTCCATTAATGATGGCGGTATTCTATCATCAAATCTTTTTAAACAATATTAATATTCAAGCGAAGGTCCTGGCCAGGGCCTGACGTATCTCTTGGGGGGAAACCGGGATGTTGGAAATAAAATCCTGATGGGAGCGCGACTTGCGATAATCCGGCATCTGGGGCGGCATCTTCAAATACCGCGAGATCCTCTCCAGGTCAAAGGCATAAAGAAGGGTCCCGTGATGGAGAAAAAAGGTCTTTCCGCGCCTTTGGGCATTGCCCGAGAATTTCTTTTCCCCCGGGACAAGCACGAGGTCGCAGACAGGACGGAATTCAGCCCTCACCCCTAAACCCCTGACCGCCGAAAGAACTTTGTCCAGAATAAAACGATAGGAATCGT
>JAAYZZ010000229.1 GCA_012514595.1 Elusimicrobiota bacterium | reverse complement strand
GCGACATCTGAGAGAGAAGATCTCGGAGATCGAGCGGGCGCGGGAGAAAGAGGCGCGGCTCAATGCGGACCTGAACAGGACCAAGGATCAACTGGTGCAGTCCGAGAAACTCGCCGCGATCGGTCAGTTGGCCGCCGGTGTGGCGCACGAGATCAATAATCCGCTGGCGTATGTGATCAGCAATCTCGAGACCTTGCAGGAGTACATCAAGACTTATCAGAAGGTGGTCGGGGAATATGGGGAACTGGAGGCGGCCAGTCAGGCTTGGACCTCTCTGGAGGATGCGCGGATGGGGGTGGCCGAGACCCTGGAAAGGGCCGAGACGTTGGGGTTGTCCGAGATCGAGCGGGACCTGTTCTCTCTTTTTCCGGAACTTCTCGACGGTCTGGACCGTGTGAAGAGAATCGTCATGGACCTGAGGGCCTTTGCCCGCAGCGACAAGGATGTCCGGGAGATGGCGGATGTCGGGGAGATCGTGGAACGAACGATCAAGATCCTGGGAGAGGCGGGGCGCAGGGTCCGTGTCGAGACGCCGGAGGAACCTATTCCGCTGATCGCCTGTTATCCGCAGCGGCTTTCGCAGGTCGTGATGAACCTTCTGGTGAACGCGCTGCAGGCGGCCCCGGTCCAGGGCGGGGATGTGGTCTTGAGGATGTCTTATGACGACGACGCCTTGAGGATCGAAGTAGAGGACAACGGCCCCGGGATCCAGATCGACGACAAGAAAAAGATCTTTGATCCCTTCTTTACGACCAAGCCTGTGGGGCAGGGGGTCGGTTTGGGATTGAGCATCAGTTATGAGATCGTCAAAAAGCATGGCGGGGATATCCAGGTCTCCTCGGAGCCGGGACGGGGGACGCGTTTTGTGGTAACAATCCCCCGGACGGTCCGGGCTTGAGGCAAGAGAAAGGGAGAGGGCATGAAAAGGATTCTTTTGATCGACGATGACCCGGGGGTCATGAGCCTTTTGAAGAAGCCGCTTGAAGCAGCGGGCTATAGGGTGGATATGTCGGGGAACGGAGCCGAGGGGCTGGAGTCTGCGAGACTGCAGCGGCCGGATATCGTTCTGGTGGATGTGGTCATGCCCAAGATGGACGGCTTTTCGTTTGTGCGCGAGATGCGTTCCGATGATGCGCTCAAAAAAACCCCGATCATTGTCATTACAGCCAAGACCGATCTCGACGATCTCTTTCGTGCGGAAGGGGTCGAGGCGTTCTTAAAGAAGCCGATCAGCATCGAGGAGGTGCTGGGGCGGGTGGAAATGCTTATCGGCCGTTCGTGAGAAGATGCCGGAGGGGTGCCGGTCGTTCGGGCCGGCATCTTTTTTCTTGACAAATGATACCTTAATGGTATCATTCAAGCCATGAACCTTTTGAACCGCAGCACAGATTATGCCGTCCGTTCGCTGATCTTCATGGCGAATGATCCGGACCAGGTCACATCCACCGCCGAGGTCGAGAAGGCCCTTATGTTGCCACGGCCTTTCTTGAGAAGGATCTTTCAGGCGCTTGAGAAGGCGGGATATTTGACATCCATCAAGGGGCATCGGGGAGGGTTCGCCATGGCCCGGAGGCCTGATGAGATCCGGCTTTTTGATCTGATGGTCCTTTTCCAGGGAGAGGTCTCTTTCGGGGACTGTCTTTTTCGAAAGAAGATCTGTTCGTGCGTGAAGACATGTCCGCTGCGCCGTGAGATCAAGAGGATGGAGTCAGGGGTCTTGGTCCGTTTAAAGAAATTGACCCTTCAGAATCTCCTCAGAGATTCGGCTGGGAAGAGAGGAACGGGAGCATGAAGAGGACGATCATCAGGATCGATGAGGAGAAATGCAACGGCTGCGGGTTGTGTGTTCCGGCCTGCCATGAGGGAGCGATCCGGATCGTGGAGGGAAAGGCAAGGCTTGTGGGGGAGTCCCTTTGCGATGGGTTGGGCGCGTGTCTGGGGGAATGTCCGATGGGCGCGATCATGGTCGAGGAGCGGGAGGCGGAAGAGTACAGCGAGAAGGCCGCGCTCGAGAATATCATGGCGCAGGGCCCCGGGGCCGTTGAGGCCCACTTGCAGCACCTGTCCGATCATGGGCAGAAGGAATATCTCGAGGAGGCCCGGCGTCTCCTTGGGGAAAAGGAGGGGGGAATGCAGGAGAAACCCATGGCCTGCGGATGTCCGGGAAGCATGACGAGGGACATGCGGGGAGCCAAACGGGAAGGACAGGGGGTTGTCTCCGTTGGACCGCGCGTCTCGCGGCTCGAACAGTGGCCGGTGCAGTTGAAACTCCTCAATCCAAGGGCGCCTTTTTTTCAAGGCGCGGATCTTTTGGTCAGCGCAGATTGTGTCGCGTTCGCCTATGCGGATTTCCATGAGAGGTTCCTTAAGGGAAAGGCGGCGGTTGTCTTTTGTCCAAAGCTCGACCAGGATATCGAAGGCTATATCGAGAAGATGACCGAGATCATCCGGCAGAATGAGATCCGCTCGATCACGGTCGTCAAGATGGAGGTCCCCTGCTGTCTGGGGACGCTCAAGATCGTCGAGGATGCGGTCCGAAGATCGGGGAAGAATGTGATCATCAAGGAATACACCATTTCGCTCGAGGGAGCGATCATTTAAACGAAAGGGGTCGATCATGAGTATGTTCTGTTACCAGTGTCAGGAGACGGCGGGGGGGAAGGGTTGTTCTGTCCGGGGGGTCTGCGGGAAGACGGATGAACTCGCCAACCTCCAGGATCTTTTGATCTTTGTGACCAAGGGGGTCGCCTACTGGGTCGACAAGTCGGGTGTCAAGGTCGATATCAAGACGGGGTATTTTCTGACCACGGCGATCTTTTCGACCATCACCAACGCCAATTTCGATGAGGCCGCGATCATCTCTTACATCAAAAAGGCCCTGGAGGTCCGCGAGGCCTGGCGTCTGAAGGCCAGCGACTGCGGTTCGGGTTGCGGGTGTTCGGCGTCGCTCCCCGAATGCGCGACATGGTCGGCCACGACCGATGAGAAGATCAGGATGAAGGCGGCCTATGTCGGGATCCTCACGACCCAGAACGAGGATATCCGCTCTCTCCGGGAGCTGATCACCTATGGGCTGAAAGGTGTCGCGGCCTATGCCCATCATGCGGCAGAGCTCGGCGAGCACGACCTTTCGATCTATGAGCATATCGTCAAGGCGCTTGTGGCGACGATCACGGACCTCGGGGCCGATGATCTGGTCGCGATGACCATGAAGACCGGCGAGTGCGCGGTCAAGACCATGGCGCTTCTCGATAAGGCCAATACCGGCCGCTACGGGAACCCGGAGATCACCAAGGTCAATCTGGGCGTCAGGAACAATCCCGGGATCCTGGTCTCGGGGCATGACCTGCGCGATCTGGAGGACCTTCTGGAGCAGACGAAGGGCACGGGGGTCGATGTTTATACGCACAGCGAGATGCTTCCGGCCCACTATTATCCGAAGTTCAAGAAGTATGACAACTTCGTCGGGAATTACGGAAGTTCCTGGTGGCATCAGAACGAGGATTTTGAGAGCTTCCGGGGGGCGATCCTGTTCACGACCAACTGCATCATCCCGGTGAAGGGATCGTATCAGTCGCGGATGTTCACCACCGGAGCGTCGGGCTATCCCGGTTGCCAGCATATCCCGGACCGTCCCGAGGGTGGGCGAAAGGATTTCTCGGCCGTCATCGGGGCGGCGAAGGCCTGTCCGCCTCCGACGGAGATCGAGAAGGGGGAGATCGTGGGCGGTTTTGCCCATGCCCAGGTCCTGGCCCTGGCGGACAAGGTGGTCTCTGCCGTGAAGAGCGGAGCGATCAAGAGGTTCGTGGTCATGGCGGGGTGTGACGGCCGGATGAAGAATCGTCAGTACTTCACGGATGTCGCCCAGGCGCTCCCCGGGGACACGGTCATCCTGACAGCTGGTTGCGCGAAGTATCGCTACAACAAGCTGCCTCTCGGGGACATCGGCGGGATCCCGCGCGTGCTGGATGCCGGTCAGTGCAACGATTCCTATTCGTTGGCCGTTGTGGCCCTCAAGCTCAAGGAGGTCTTCGGACTTGATGACATCAACAAGCTCCCGATCTCCTATGACATCGCCTGGTATGAGCAGAAGGCGGTCGCGGTGCTTTTGGCCCTGCTCTATCTGGGGGTCAAGAACATCCGGCTGGGGCCGACCCTTCCGGCGTTCTTGTCGCCGAACGTGGCCAAGGTCCTCGTCGAGAAGTTCGATATCAAGCCGACAGGGACCGTCGAGGCAGATGTGGAGGCCATGATGGCCGGAGCATGATTTTCGGTCTTCCCCCTTGTCATCGTCCGGAGAGCGTGATATTAATAACACGCTGTTCAAGACGGTGACAAGGGGGAAGGATGCTCGATAAGCGTCAGTGGCAAAGACTGGATGTGGACTTATCCGCCGTCTGTTCCTGCTCCTCCCTTCCTAAAGAGAAGTTCTCCCTTCGGGTCATCAATATTAACGAGACCGGAACCTGTTGCGTGGTCCCGCTGGGTCTTAAGCTGGGTCAGAAGATCTCTTTTGAGATGGAACTCCCCGGGAGGGGGATTGTCCGTGCGGTCATGAAAGTGGTCTGGTCCGGCTATTTTGAGCGGGAGGGGGAATACCGGGCGGGCCTCAAGATCGTGGAGATGCCCGATCACGTTTTGGGTGTGTTTTTGGCCTATTATCGTTCTCATTTCCTGCGGCACGGGATTTAAGCCTCTTAAGGCTTGTTCATCGGCAGGGCCTGTGCTATATTTCTTTCTAGAATAAGAGGAGAAACAGGAGAATTGCGCTTAGCGGGATCCCTGCGAACGATGGATTTCTTTAGATTATGTCAGGTTCCAACGCAGAGATGAAGAAGGTCTTGGTGGTCGATGATGACCAGGAGATGGCCCATGCGATCCGTCGGGTGCTCTTGAACCACAAGACGTTCGAGGTGGATCTGGCCTTTGACGGGGTCACGGCCTGTGAGAAGGCGGTGGAGTTTCAGCCGGACCTTGTCCTTCTCGACGTCCGGATGCCGGGGATGGACGGATTTGAGGTCTGCTCCCGTTTGAAGAACGATCCCCGTACGGCTTCCGCCAAGGTCATTGTGGTGTCAGGGGCTCTGGATATGGAGGCCGTGGCCAAGTTGATCGGGATCGGGGCGAACGATTATATTACCAAACCCTTCCGCAATGAATTTCTCCACATGATGATCATGCGCGTCCTGGGCCGGTAGGATCCTTTTTAAGAGGTCATGTCTTGAAAGCAGAGCACCCGGTAGTCAGGGTCTTCGACCGGATCCCTGTTCTCGGGTCTTCTTGGACAATTCTCATTTATCAGGTGGGGCTCGCATTCTTCTCCCGCATCCGGAACGTCTTCCGGATCAGATCCCGTGTCATTTGGCGTCTCGGCTTCCTCTTCTTCCGGAGGGGCGGGGATCTCGTCTTCAGGCGGGGTCTCTGGCTCTAGACAGAGGGCCTGGCATGCGGCAGCGAGTTCTGTATTCGCAAGCTTTTCGGGATCTTGGGGGATGCAGCCATAGTCCCTCATCCAGGCCTCTTCCTCCGGGGAGAGCGCGGGTTCCTCGTCAAACCAGGGGGGCAGATTCTGCCAGTTGATCGGGTGATTCTCCGGTTGGATGATAGTGTGACGAGGACCTGAATCATCGAAGCTTCTGTCGATGAGCGTAAAATGGGCTTTGACGGAACCGATGAGATAGGGCCCTCCGGTCATGATCGCCAGCGTGATGATGGTGAGGACCAGTCCGTATTCCAGCATGGATTGTCCAAGGAGTTTGGGCCGCATCAGAGGCATCCTTTCTATGAATAAGTATAATTGATATAGAAATGCTTCGCAAAAATGTTTTTTTGTTATAATGCGGACGTTTTCAAGAGGGGGGCCATGCTCAATCTTCCGGTCAGCGATATCATGAACGATCACCCGATCAAGGTCAAGGCCGATGCGCCGGTCGCGGGGGTCGCGCATCTTCTCCTGCGTTACCGGATCAACG